>NZ_JANJFJ010000394.1:0-4010 GCF_024626565.1 Microbacterium sp. zg.Y909 | reverse complement strand
GCCGCTGAGGCCGCCGCCGAGGACGCTGTCGAGGAGCCCGCGAAGTCGGAGTGATCGCGTAGGCCGGTTCGCGCCGGCCGTGCACGTCGAGGCCCGCCCCTGGTTCGCCAGGAGCGGGCCTCGCGGCATGTGCGGGGCGGTTGTGGCCGGCGGCGCGTCGCAACTCCTCAAACCGGGGCCGCGCGCCGCCGGACGGGCCCGGTTCGGCCGTTCGGGTGCGGTTCTCGAGGAGTTAGCGCACACGCGCCGGTGAGAAACCGGCGATGTCACCCGCCACGAGCAGCACGGCCCCCGCGGCGCCCGGCGTCACCAGATCGCGAGGCGCACGATCGCGCCGACGACGCAGGCCCACAGCAGGCTGGCGAGGGTGCCGACGATGAAGCGCTCGCGCGCGGCGGGCGTCGCCAGCTCCGAGAACCGGCCGATGCCCTTGAGGGCGACGACGACCGCGATCGCCTCGGGGAAGCCGGCGATGATGCCGAGCACGACCCCCAGCCGCTCGAGGTAGCCGATCGTGGTGCCGCCCCGCAGGATCTCCTGCATCGCGCCCGGGTCATCCCCGGCATCCGGACGTGCCGACACGAGGATGCCGCCGGCGATGCCCTCCCGCACGGTGCCGTGCGTGGCTATCGCGAGCACCCGCCGCACGGCCGGGTCTCCGCCGAGCACGGCCAGCGCGACCGCCGGCAGCGCGACGACGAGCCCGAAGAGCCCCGGTACGTTCCACGGGATGACCGTGACGACCAGCAGGCACAGCACGACGATGCCAGCGGCGATCGCGAGGGTCGTGTTCTTCGGCCGGCCGAGGTTCACGACCACCAGGGCCAGGGCCGCGCCGAGCGCGACGAACAGGAAGATCGACACGAACGCGGCGAGGAGCGTTTCGGGGAACAGGACCGGCATGGCGCACAGTCTCGCACGCACCTCCCGCACGCCCGCGAGAATCGCCTCTTGCCCCGACGTGTCGGTGTGGCCATTCTCTGACCATGGCGAAAATGGAGCATTTCGAGATCCCCGCAGACGACATCGGCCGCGCGCAGGCGTTCTACCGGGAGGTCCTCGGGTTCGAGTACGAACCGTGGGGCGACGACATGGGCGTGCTGCGACAGCCCGAAGGCGAGGGCGTCAACGGCGACCTGCATCAGCGCGGCACCGCCCCGCATCCGACCGTGGTCTTCACCGTCGACCGCATCGAGGACACCGTGGCTCTCGCGGTGGCCCGCGGCGGCGAGCTGCTGGGGGCGATCCAACCGCTCGACGAGACGTCGCGGTGGGCGTACATCCGCGACAGCGAGGGAAACCTGATCGGCCTGTACGACGAAGTGTCGGCGGCCTGACCGGCCCAGCTGACCGCCCGGCCCGCCGCCCCGGCGCTGGTAGCCTGAAGCGCGTGTCCACCGAAGCCTTGACCGTCGCAGAACCCGCCATCGACCCCTCGTTCGAGAACGTGTGGGACGAGCTGGTCTGGCGCGGCCTCGTGCACGTGTCCACCGATCAGCAGGCGCTGCGCGAGCTCCTCGGCGGCGACCCGATCACGTACTACTGCGGATTCGACCCGACCGCTCCGAGCCTGCACCTGGGCAACCTCGTGCAGCTGCTGCTGCTGCGCCGCATCCAGCTGGCCGGGCACCGCCCGCTCGGACTCGTCGGCGGCTCCACAGGGCTGATCGGAGACCCGCGGCCCTCGGCGGAGCGCACCCTGAACACCCCCGAGGTCGTCGCCGAGTGGGTGACGCGCCTGCGCGGCCAGGTCGAGCGGTTCCTGAGCTTCGAAGGCGACAACGCCGCGCGCATCGTCAACAACCTCGACTGGACGGCGCCGCTGAGCGCCATCGACTTCCTCCGCGAGGTCGGCAAGCACTACCGCGTCGGCACGATGCTCAAGAAGGACGCGGTCGCGGCGCGGCTGAACTCGGATGCCGGCATCAGCTACACCGAGTTCAGCTACCAGATCCTGCAGGGCATGGACTACCTCGAGCTCTACCGTCAGTACGGCTGCGTGCTGCAGACCGGCGGCAGCGACCAGTGGGGCAACCTCACGAGCGGCACGGATCTCATTCACCGTGTCGAGGGCGTCTCGGTGCACGCGATCGGCACGCCGCTGATCACCAACAGCGACGGCACCAAATTCGGCAAGAGCGAGGGCAACGCCATCTGGCTCGACCCCGAGATGTGCAGTCCGTACCGGATGTACCAGTTCTGGCTGAACACCGAAGACGCCGACGTGGTGACGCGCCTCAAGATCTTCACGTTCCTCACCCGCGACCAGATCGCCGAGTACGAGCGACTGGTGGCCGAGGAGCCGTTCCGCCGGGCTGCGCAGAAGCGGCTCGCGCTCGAGGTGACGACCCTGGTGCACGGGCCGGAGGCGACCGCGGCGGTGGTCGCGGCATCCGAGGCGCTGTTCGGCAAGGGCGACCTGACGGCGCTGGATGCCGCAACCCTGCGCTCCGCGCTCGAGGAGCTGCCGAACGCCCAGGTCACGGCCGAAACGACGGTCGCGCAGGCGCTCGTCGACACCGGGCTCACCACGAGCCTGTCCGAAGCGCGCCGCGCGGTCGCGCAGGGCGGGGTGACCCTCGACGGCATCCGTGTCGAAGACGACTCGGCGCCGGTGACCGGCGGTCTGCCCGGCGGGGTGTCGGTGCTGCGGCGCGGCAAGAAGACGCTCGCGGGGCTCTTCGTCTCACCGACTGCGGACTGACCGCGACGGCGACGGGCTGGTCGAGGGATGCCGTTCACTCCGAGCCATGCCCTCGTCGCGTTGCCGTTCCTGCGCACGCCGCTCGTTCCGGCGGCCATCGCCGTCGGGGCGATGACGCCTGACCTGCCGCTGTTCGTGCGCGGGACGCCGCTGACCTATGCAGTGACGCACTCTCGAGCGGGATTGCTTGTGACGGTGGCGGTGGCGCTGCTGCTGCTTCTGGTGTGGCGCTGCGTGCTGCGTCCGGCGGTACGCGAACTGTCGCCGCGGTGGCTGGCGGTGCGGTTGCCGCAGGAGTGGGACACGCCCTTCGGCCCCGCTGCGCGGAGCACGCTCGGTCTGTCGGGGGAGGGGCCCAGGCGCTGGGCGACGCCAGTGATCCTGGCCCTCTCACTTCTGCTGGGCGTGCTCAGCCACATCGGGTGGGACGAGCTGACCCATGCAGACCGCTGGGGCGTCGTGCTCTTCCCGGTGCTCGACGAGAGGTGGGGCCCCCTCGTGGGCTACAAGTGGCTGCAGCACGGCTCGAGCGTGGTGGGCATGATCGTGCTCGCCGTCTGCGCGACGCTGTGGCTGCGTCGTCGCTCGGTCGTCCCCATCGGTCCCGCTGTCGCCCCCGCCTGGGTGCGGTGGACATGGTGGCTCTCGCTGCCGGCGACGCTGGTCGCGGCGTGGGGGATCGGGCTCGCCGTCTACGGTCCGCTCACCCCCGGTTTCGGCGTGGAGCATCTGGCCTATCGCATGCTGCCGCCGGCATGCGGAGTGTGGGGGGCGGTGACGATCGCCGTCGCCGTGGGCGTGCAGGTGGCGCGCGCACGCCGCGCACGGGTTGCGGGGGTCGCCGGCGGCGCGTCGACCCCGCCGACATCCGCGTGATTACGGGCGACACGCCCGGGAGACAGGCCCGATTTGCCCGACCCCCGGATCCCACGTATTGTTTTCTCTGTTGGCCCCAAAGGGGAAAGCGAAGAGGCCGGAAGGCCCCGCTCCTCTCATGCAGTCAACATCCCCCACACTGGTTCACCTCGCAGAGGCTGTGCTAGTATGGGACTCCGGTTCGAAGGAACCAGGTCAGGGACCACTGCTCGGCGAAAGCCCGGCGAAGCGCCGATCTGGCACTGCGAACCACACAACAAACGATCACACGCCCTTCGGGTACGGCTCAACAGGCCTGACCGGAGGAGCATCCGATCCTTGAGAACTCAACAGCGTGCACTTGTCAAATGCCAAATAACCTCGTCCCGGTTTTTACCGGGTGAGATTCCTTTGGATCAAAGTCCGATTCCCTTTGGGGGGTCGGCAACGG
>NZ_JANJFJ010000393.1:0-4015 GCF_024626565.1 Microbacterium sp. zg.Y909 | reverse complement strand
GTGAGCCGAAGGCGGTGACGAGGATGTTCGACGGCTTGATGTCGCGGTGCAGCAGGCCGGAGCGGTGGGCGGTCTCGAGCGCCGAGGCGATCTTGACCGACAGTTGAAGCACTTCGGCCACGGGCATGACCTCGCGCCGGTAGCGATTGGTCAGCGAGGTGGGGCAGTACTCCATGACCAGGTAGGGCCGGCCGTCGGCGGAGATGCTCGCCTCGTAGATCGTCAGGATCGAGGGGTGCGAGCTCAGGCGGGCCATGACGTCGGCCTCGGCGTTGAACATACGCAGCAGGCCCTCGTCGACGATGTCCTCCAGCAGCACCTTCACGGCGACCGGGCGCCGCGGCAGATTCTGCTCGAAGAGGAACACGTCGGCGAAGCCGCCGGTCCCGAGGGGACGCACATAGGTGAACCCTGGAAGCACGGGGGGCGCAGAAGGAAGCCTGTTCGCCACCGTTCACCTCACGTGCCCTGGGAGTCGACGGGGGCCGCGGAGCGAGAAGCCGAGCCCCCGCTGTACGGCTTCCTTAGAAGTTTCTAACACAGGGCGCACGTGCCTGGAAATCGTCGCTCGCGCTACGGCGCGGCGTGGAAGCGGGCGACGTTGCCGTCGCCGATGTCCAGCACTGCTCCCTCGGCCAGACGCGCCGTCGCGCCGCCGCGCAGCAGCATCGCCGAGCCGTCCGCGTGGCGCACCACGGTGCCGTTCGTGGAGTCCAGATCACGCACCAGCAGGTGGTCGCCGTCGAGCACCACCTCGATGTGCGTTCCCGATATCTCGCGCCGCGGGGACGACAAGGGCACGAGCCTCGCCCCGGGGTGCGCCCCCGGATCGGGGGCCCGTCCGAACACCACCGGAAGATCGAGCTCGAGCACCCGTCCGCCGTCCATGGCGAGCACGAGCCGGCGCGGGGCGTCCGGCCGGGCGGCAGCACGCGCGCGGTCGGGACGTGCACCCACGGCCGCCGAGACGAGCGCTGCCAGTTCTTCGCGGTCGAACACGGTCGTCGACTGTGCGGCGTCGTCCTCCAGGTCTGCGGCCCAGTCCGGGACGACACCAGCACGGTCGGCGGGGGCGGGGCGCTCTGGCGGCACCGTGCCCCACTGCAGGCGGTCGGATCTCACGACCCCCCGCCCGAGCGGCAGCAGCGCCGTCGGCGATGTCGCTCCCAGGGTCAGCGCGATCCCCGCCACGTGCTGGGCGGACCCCTCGACCCACGTGCCGATGCCCGGTCCCGCGAGCGTCGTACGCTCCGGTCCGTGCAGCTGGGCCTCGGCGGTGCCGCGCACCGCGACATTGACCGAGCTCGTCCGCGCGTCGACCAGCTCGACGAGCGCGAAATCGGGGAGCAGCTCGATGCCGCGCTCGGCGAGCGCGGACAGCACATCTTCGAGCGCCGTGTCGCCGGCGGACAGCAGCGTCCACAGCTCCCGGGCGGACGCGTCCCCGATCTCCGACGACGCCACGAGCAGAAAACGATCGCCGACCATGGCGAACCCGGCCTCGGCCGCCACCGGCGCCACACTGTAGCTGAACACGCCTCCACCCTATGGTGGCGGTGCGCTCTGTGCCGGTCAGATCCAGCCGGGCAGCCAGTTGTGTGCGCGCCAGAAGTCGTACGGCACGGTGACGGCCGACACCAGCGGGTACCAGAAGGCCGAGACGAGCAATGCGATGGTGAGGAAGACGATCACGACGCGCTGCCCCGCACGACGTCGCACCGGGTCGGCGCTGTGCGGCGCCGCGATGTCCTGCAGAGCGAAAGTGAGCGCGAGCAGTGAGAACGGCAGGATGACCACCGTGTAGAACTGGAAGACCGTGCGCTCGGGGTAGAACAGCCACGGCACCCATGTCGAGGCGATGGCCGTCAGCACGAACGCATCCCGCCATGACCGCCGCACGATGAACCGGTACACGAGGTAGAGGGTCGCCGCCGCGGCCGCCCACCACACGAGCGGGTTCGGCATGCTGTAGATGATGTCCATGCAGCCATTCGCCGCGGCGCAGCCCGCGTCGCCGTCTGCGGTGCGGGCGGCGTACATCGAGGTGGGGCGCAGCAGCAGCGGCCACTGCCAGGCGGGACTGGCGTAGCTGTGAGGCGAGTCCATGCCCGCCGCCGACGCGTAGATGGCCTCGTGATAGCGCCACAGGCTCTGCAGCGCCGCGGGCACCCAGGCCCACACTCCGCCCGCCGGCGAGGTGTCGGCGCTCTGGCGCCCGTAGCCGCCCTCGGTGACGAGCCACCCCGTCCACGAGGCCAGATACACCGCGGCCGCCACGGGAACGAGCAGCACGAACGAGGCGGCGCCCTGGCGGACGGCATCGGTCGGCCACTGCCAGATACCGAGGCGGCGACGGGCGAGCGCGTCGGTGACGACGGCGTAGAGCCCGATGGCTGCGAGCACCCACACGCCCGACCACTTCACCGCCGCCGCCGCACCGGCGGCGACCCCTGCGGCGACCAGCCACGGGCGGTTCCACAGCACCGGACCCCACACCGGTGGCTCGCCCGCGTGACTCCGAGCCGTCACGGCGGCGGCGAGGCGATCCAGGTGTCCGGCTCGGTCCAGCAGCGCGAACCAGAATGCCACCAGCACGAAGAGCATGAGCGGCGTGTCCAGCAGGGCGACGCGGCTCATCGAGATCGCGAGACCGTCGACCGCCATGAGGCCCGAGGCGACGGCGGCGAAGGCGAGCGAGCCGGTGAGGGCACGGGCGACGAAGTACAGCACCAGCACCGCGGCGGTGCCCGCGAGCGCGACGCCCACGCGCCAGCCGAACGACGAGTCCGGTCCGAACAGCGCCATGCCCGCCCCGATGATCCACTTTCCCAGCGGCGGGTGCACCACGAAGCTGCCGATGTCGGTGAACGCGTCGGTGTCGCCGGCGGCGAAGGCGGCGTCCGCCTCCTCGGGCCAGGTGGCGGCGTAGCCGAGGTTCCACTGGCTCCAGGCATCCTTCACGTAATACGTCTCGTCGAAGACGATGGCGTGGGGGTGCCCCAGGTTCCACAGCCGCAGGATGCCGGCGACCACCGTGATCACCAGCGGGACGATCCAGCCCAGGCGGCGCGCGAGCCGAGGGTCGGCGCGCACGCGGGCCGCCAGGCGGTCGTACCACGACGGCGCCTCGGGAAGCAGCGTCTCGGCGGTCACGCAGACCACCTTATGCTGGCTCGATGATCATCCTTGCGGCCACCCCGATCGGCAATCTGGGCGACGCGTCCAGGCGGCTGATCGAAGCACTCGAGACCGCTCAGGTGGTCGCCGCGGAGGACACCCGCACCACCCAGCGCCTGCTGGCGGCGCTCGGTGTCGCCAACCGTCCCCGCCTCATCGCGCTGCACGACCACAACGAGAAGGCACGTGCGGGTGAGCTCGTCGCCCTCGCGCGCGAGCAGGATCTGCTCGTGCTCAGCGATGCCGGCATGCCGACCGTCAGCGACCCCGGCTACGGGCTGGTCGCGGCCGCCGCTGCGGCGGGCGTGACGGTCACCGCGATCCCCGGGCCCAGCGCCGTGCTGACGGCGCTGGCGGTGGCCGGTCTTCCGACCGATCGCTTCACCTTCGAGGGCTTCCCGCCGCGCAAGGCGGGGGAGCGGGCGTCGACGTTCGGCGCGCTGGCACGCGAGCCGCGCACCATGGTCTTCTTCGAGGCGCCGTCGCGGCTGGCGACAACGCTTGCCGCGATGGCCGTGGCTTTCGGCGACGACCGGCCGGCGGCGGTCTGCCGCGAGCTGACGAAGATGCACGAGGAGATCGTGCGCGGCGGACTGGCTGAACTGGCCGCATGGGCCGAGGGCGGCGTCCGCGGCGAGATCGTCGTGGTCGTCGGCGGGGCGCCGGCTCGCGCGTCCGATCCCGACGACGCACTCGCCCACGTGCAGGAACTCGTCCGTGACGGCGTGAGACTGAAGGATGCCGCGGGCCAGGTGGCCGCGGCATCCGGTCTGTCCTCGCGCGAGCTGTACCAGGCGGCTCTCGCCGCCCGGTCAGCCGGCCGCTGACTCAGCCCTTG
>NZ_JANJFJ010000045.1:0-19913 GCF_024626565.1 Microbacterium sp. zg.Y909 | reverse complement strand
GGCGGTCGGGCCACCATGAAGAATCACCCAGTCATCGACGCCTTCGCCGGTGAGGAACGCACGCCACCCGTCTTCGCTCATGGCGATCACCCTACGCGCGCGGCGCCGCGCGCGGGAGCGCGCCCGCGGGCAGACCGCCCGTTCATCGACCGGCTTACGGGCGCTGCTTCCACGCACGGTTCCGCCACCGAAGACTTGGCTGAAGAGAACCTGCGCATCGCGGTTCAGAATCTGAGCCATAGTCGAACGCGCGCACCTCGACGGCCGGGACATCACACGGCTGAGTTGGTCGCCGTATCAGCATGCCGGCCGGGAGGCATTAGTTTCGCGCGGTGCCGCTTACCGCGCTCAGGGGCTGCCGTGACCCCCGCTTGAGGGCAAGATGCGCTCGGCGATCGCGATCCCCTAGGCTGACCGAAACCGGGGAGAGGAACGAGCACATGGCTGTGCCCGCTATCGATGCCACGACGGGTCACCTCGACGTCGGCAGACACGGCGCAACACTTGACGAACTGAGAGCGCGCTTCGTCGATGCACCCGAGTACGGGCAATCAGTGACACGGGGTCCAATCTGGTCCGACTTCGAGTCAGCGACCGCTGGCCTGCGAGGTCTACTCCCCGTCGCCTGGGTCTGGGTCAGTGGCAGCTTCATCTCGACCAAGCTCGATCCCGACGATATCGACGTGATCTACTGGTGCGAGGACATCAACCTCGATTCAGTGTCAGACCTTCGAGATAAGTTCATGATCGAGCTATTCGCCACCAACGCACTGCGGGCGACCTTCAATCTGCGAGTTGATTCACGCATCGGCCGTTGGCACGTTCGACCTGAGCCCGGCATTCAAGACACGACCGAGCACCACAACTACGCGAAGCAGAGGGGGTTCTGGGATGATTTCTGGCTACGACGTCGGACCGGCCCCAAGGGGGCTCCCGCTGTTCGTGAGGACGCACTCGCTCGACGCGGCTACGTCGAGGTCTTCCTGGACGGTGGGGCATGAGCGTTGATTGGGACGCGTACCGCGAATCACTGAACGTGTCCGCCGATGATGTCTCCTGGGCGGACTCGGACGATCTTGGGCAGCTCAGTCTGAGCACGTTCATGTTGGAGCGCACGGGCGTTCGCCGTGATCTGTCGTTCGGGACACTCCGTTTGCTTGGAGACGGTGTGTCCGGGCACGCCGCGCCCCTCGACGCTGTGGGCACGGTGCTCCGAAATTTCCAACGGCTGGTGCTGGCAACCGGGCTCGCAGCTGAAGGATTCAAGTCGGTGCAGGGCCGCCTGCCAGCGGGCGTCGTCCAGAAGACTCGACTCCTTCTCGATGGGGTGCCAACGCCGGGAAGCATGATCCTGCATGTCGTGCCAGCCACGTCGCCCGCGGATGAGATCGTGCCCTCCGGCCAGACGGAGATCACACCGCCCGAAGAATCGCAGGCGGTGGACCGAGCCGTGCGCGACGCGCTGGGTCTCTTGGACGCCGCTCGAGAAGCTGGGCCAGATCTCGACGAGTCTCGATTTCTTCGCAAACTGACGGAGGCGGGCCCGCGAGTCGCGACGACACTGAAAGACCTAGCAGACTCGCTCGTAGCGGGAGACTTCGAGACTGAGCTGACGTGGCGCCAGCCCCGCAAGCCTCGAACTCGAGTGACCTTGACCCGTGCAGAGCTCGTGTACGTCGCCCAGGCGATTCAGTCGCGTCAGATGGAGAAGGAGCCGGTCACCCTGACTGGAACACTGCGCACGGTAAGCGACCTGAGCCCGCTCCGTCTAGACGTCGCCGAGGCGGGCATAGTCAATGTCACAACGTCGAATCTGACGCACGAGCTGATCACCTCTCTGAAGGTCGGGATGCGGGTGTCTGTGCGTGCGGATGTGACCGAAGAGACCTCACCCGCCGGAGAGCCCAAACTTCTGTACGCGGCCGAGTCCATCGACATACTGGCTGAGAACTGATCGCGGGAGCCGCACGTAGATTCGGCAGTCATGTCGCCATCGCTCTCTAGCTATTCCTTGATGAACGCTAGGCGAGACGACCAGCCGACGACACTCCCAAATGCCCGGGTCGGGATCGCTTTGGAGTGCCATTCCTCTGCTGTAGGAGTAGGTGTTGCCAGCTGCCCGTATCGGGCCGCCGCAGCTCCGCCGTCCCGAACTACTGTCGACTGACCTCCGACGCTTCAATTCGAGCGGCGACCTGCTGCATCACCCCCGACGGATCCGGCGCCGAGGCGTAGACCGTGAACTCGGCGTACGACGGATCACTGATCTGCAGCGGGGGCAGCGGATGCTCGCGCAAACGTATGACTCTGAGTCCAGCTGCGAGCAGATCGAGGGACTTGTCCGTGTCGAGGGTCACTTTGCCGGCGTGCCAATATGACCCGTCGTACTCGATTGCGACGTCACCGACCAGAATGTCCACTGTCCAGCTCCCTCGACGCTTGAACGCCGCGTGACGGACTGCGCGTCCGGAGAGCGCCTCGCCGAAGATGGCCGCGGCAGCATTCAGATAGAGTGCCTCCATCTTCGATTTCCCGGACAATCGACACTCCGGGCAGCCCGCACCGGCGACTCGCGAGGCGAGCGGTGCGGACCAGCGATGTGCCGGGTTCTCTGCGCACACCCATTCCGGTGTGAATGACATCCGCCCTGTCGGTAGAACATGGAATGGCGTCGCCGGGTTGGTGTCCGCCCACTCTTCAGCTAGCGCCGGGTAGTTCCATGCGAACGAGTTCGTTCGCGTACGGCAGATCGGACAGCGCCAGACGGGCTGCTGCATCCGCTCCCGCGGAGAGGCTTCCCACTCGTGTCCGCAAACGGGGTCCTTCCACCATCGTGGCCTGGCTGATCCCGGTGTGACCTTTTCGAGCGGCGTCGAGTTGTTCTCGGCGTACTGGTTCGCGATCTCCGGTTCGAGTTGCACGACGCCGGCCTTCGAACTTCGCGTTTTGGCGGCGGCACAGTGGTCGCATCCCGAGAGGTACCAGCGAGAGATCGACAGGCGCGGGTGATGTCCGGCTGGGCACTTCCAGCGGAACCCGTTCCCGACGAGCGGGCGATCCTCCAGGACCATCACCTCGGCCGGGTCGTGCCCCGGATCATCCCAGGACTCCGCAAGTTCCGGCACCTGCGAGATGGTCAAGTGCGCAATGGCCTGGATGAGCACCATGTCAGCAAGTCGGCGCTCGTCGGCACACTCGCCGCATCCCGGAGTCTCGCTCATGGTCCGTATCGGGGCGGTGAAGCGGTGTCCTTCGGGACAGACCCAACCCGCTTCGCGGTTGGCCTTCATGGTCGCTGTCGCGAGCAGGACTGGGTCGTTGTCCTCGGCCCACCAGTCAAGTGCCGTTGAGCCTGAGTCCTTGAACAGCTTCTTCCCCGGCGGCGCCGTGCGTGTGCGGCTCTTCGTGCATCCGCAGAAGAAGCCCATGTCGACGACGCGTTGCACGCTGCGCACGCCGCACTGCTCGCACTCGGTGAGGTGCGGGTCGTCGGGCAGTGACGGGTCGGTGAGTGGGCCGAGATAGAGGAATGAATGATCGCTGGCGAACTTCGCGACAGCGTCGAGATCGTTCGGAGTGGTGTTCGCGTAGGCACCCGCCGTGGCCCTCGCCATCTCCGCCCACGCTCGCCACCTGCAGGCGTCGCATGTGGTGGCCCTGAGGTGCGTGCGTTCCTCGACCGTCACCATGCGGTAGTCGGCTTCGACGTCACACGTGAGGCAGCGGCAACGCCGCATCTTGTCTGGCTTACCGAAGGTGCCGATCGGCTCAAGGCCACCTCTGCGGAAGATGTCGTCGACGTGGTGCAGGCAGTATGCCGGCTTCGTCCGGGTCCGATAGACAGCGGGCGCCACACAACCCGCGGCGCTGCAGGGCTGTTGCGTGTTCGGCACGGCGCCATCCTGCCAGAATGCACGGCAATAGCCCCATCCGCGTGGCCCTCCCCTTCCACGCATAGGAGCCACGGGCGACGTGCGAACGGGATGGGCTCCTCGCCCGGGCGTGCGATCGAGCCAAGATCTGATGCGCATCCAACGATCGCTGTGCCGTCGGGGTTGCGCCGGAGCCCTGTCGCGATCTCCATCGGGTTCGCTCCCGCACGCCGACGCCCGGTCATCGGGCATCGCCCGTCTGGGGATGCGTCGCGCCGATATCGACGGCAGATAGCCGCCCTGCGGCGCCCGGCGGATGCTCCGTTTCTGGGGCTCGATACGCTGAACGCGTGCGAGACACCCGGCTTGACCCACTGCCCTCAGAACTGCGCCGACGCCGAGAGCAGGCAGCGATCGAGCTGGAGCACGGAATCGAGTGGCTCGACGGCTGCCCCGCATCGGTAGGCGCGGAGATTGCCGCCGCGGTGGACGAGTTGTCGAATGTCTCGTACCGCGTGTACAAGCAGGCTGACCGGCGGCTCGGGAACACCACCTCATACGACTGGTTGAGCCAGAAGCGCCTTCGCGGCGAAGGTGATGACGTCGCCCGGTTGGACGCCCTGGCGGCCGTCGTCGGCGCGTTCGTGTGGCTTGCCGAGAACGACGAGGAGTGGGAGGACTCTGGCGAAGGCTATAGGGCGAACTACGAGCCGGAGTACGACGCCGAGAAGCTCATCGAGGTGCTCAACGACCGGCTGCTGTACGCCCGTGTGGACTGGTCGTTCGAGGACGGCCAGTTCCAGGAACGCGGCAATTTTGTCATGCACTCAGAGGTCCTCCGACCCGCGACCACCCTGCTCGCCGACGACCCCGCATTCGTGCGGGCGTCTGCTGCATTCCAGAGCGCTCTCACAAAGCTCTCGAAGAGCGAGACGGAAGTAGCGCTCACCGAGGCCGCTACGTCGCTCCAAGAGTTCTTCCGCGCACTCGGGGTCGATGGCAACTCCCTGTCCACTCAGCTCGACAACGCCGCAAAAGCGAAGGTCATCAGCGGGGCTGACCGGGGGATAATGAAGCCGCTCATCGACTGGGTGAACGGCGACAGGTCGCAGCGAGGGAACGCACACTACCACCGCGCTGGGGACGTATCGAAGGCCGACGCGTGGCTGATGATGCACGTCGTCGGCGCGGTCATGGTGCGCCTGTCCAACCGCGAACCGCGCGACATCGTTGCGGCACGTGAGAAGCGTGCGGCCGACGCCGCGGCAGCGAAGGAGCAGCAAGAGCGCACCGAGCGCGACGCGTCGCAGGCGGTTGCTGCGGCTCGCGAGCCGGACCCGTGGGAGACGCCTACCGGCGGCTACGGCGGCGACTCTCCGTTCTGAACGCGGCATGTCGATGGCGGCTGACAATATGGCGGGAGTGCCGACTCGAAGACGACCGAAAGGTGCGACATGACGACGCGTGAACCCCCTGCTTGGGTTCCGTGGTGGGAGCAAAGGCGAAGTGACCCGCGGCTCCTTGCCGGAAACCTTGTCGGTGACCACCTGGTGATAGCTTCCGCGGGGATGGCGCGATTCGCGCTGGACCACATCATCTGGGTCAAGTCACGCGCGGGGCGGGTCAGTCCGCACGCCCAAGGTCCAAGGCCTCCAACGGGGCGTGCGAACGCGAATGGGCAGGACCTGACTGCCGCGTTCCGTCCTGCCTACCACGCGCTGCGCGGCATCGGGATTGCCTAGTGCACGAGTGGGTCGCCGCCGCGAACGGACAGGCACTCGTCCTCCTCGGCGCGGGTGCCTCTGCGCCGTCGTTGCCCGTGTCAGGCGAACTCACAGACCTAGTGATCGAGAGCATGAACGAGCGCCTGTACGGTCACCCGGGTTACCTCGGTCGTGCATGGGTAGCCGCACGCGAACGCCTACGAGGAACCTCGAACATCGAGGAGTTCTACTCGTCGCTCGCCGATGTGGAGCACCAAGACCGCGACACGACCCGCTTCTGGGTCGGAGAGTGGGTACCACTCCCCGAAGCGCTTCCCTCGGACGGTGACGGCGTCAGTGGCCGCCGGGCATTCGGGTTCCTTGCTCACATGGTTCAGAACTCTGTGATGACGATCCTGGCGCTGAGGACCGAGGCTGCCGACAAGTCGTACCTGTACCCGTTGGTCACCGCTGACCTCCGGGGGATCGTCACACTCAACTACGACCTCATGGTCGAGAAGGCTGCCGCCGAAGCGGGGCGCCCGTACACAACTGGCGCGGAAGAGTGGAACGGCGGAATCCAATGGTTCGCTGATGAACCCAGAGAGGATGTCCTTCCCGTGCTCAAGTTACACGGGAGTCTCAACTGGCGCGAAACCCGGGTTGTTGTCGGCGCACCCCTACCGGTTGTGGGCTTCGAGGAGGTCGGCGGCAACGGCCTTGGAGCAGGAAAGCGGATTGCGCGCATCGACGAGCCTGCGATCTTCGGTCTCTCCGGCAAGATGTCGCCGTACGACCCGTACCCGGCGCTGCGTAGCGAGTTCGATCGCATGCTCGAAGACGTTGAGCTTCTCGTGGTGGTTGGGTTCTCGTTCTGGGATGCTCACGTCACCGCCCCCATCCGACGATGGCTCGCGCTCGACACACGACGCAGGATCATTATCGTCGATCCGTACTTTGACACCGTGACGACACCGATCCGGGTTCTGGTCGACGCGCTGTGTCAGAGGTGCACGATACAGGGCAACCCGACGCTCGCGGTCGGCCTGGGAATCGACCGATTGCGGGTGCTAGCGGTGACGGCAGCCGAGGGTCTGGACACGCTCTTCGCCCCGTGATCCCGCCCCTCCGCCGCGCGCTGCGCGACACGTGACCTCGTCTCGCCACGGAGGTGCAACACCAGCCGGACCTCACGACTGCGACTGAGGAGGAGAGGTCTCCTTAACTTGCGATGGTGTCCGGACTGCACGCCAGGGCATGCTCAGCGCGGCGCCCGCAGAGGGATCGCTTACCGGGCGGCGCGGGCAGCGCAAGGCGGTGCCGTGGGTGCAGTTGCTGCGAAGCGTCACGCAGCGCAGAACTGGACTTTCCGTGTTGGAAACTATAGTCTTTCCATCATGGAAACAACGCCGAGTCGTCCTAGTGCCACCGAGGCGCAAGCCGCCCTGGACTCTGTCGCCCAATCGCGACAGACCCTCGCGCCCTACGTGCGATCGCCTTGGTGGCTCTATCCCGCGCAAGGCCTCAGCAGCGCCGCATTGGTTATCGGTCTCGGCTTTACAAAGACCCACCCAGGCTGGGCCTCTGGACTGATCGCGGCGGCCGTCGTCCTGATCTGCGCGCTCCCGCTCATCCAGCAACGCGCGCCCGGGCGCGTCGTGCTCGACGTATACACGCACCCTGGCAGCCGGGGAGTTTCCCTTATCTACGTAATTCTGTTCGGCCTGGTCATCGCCGCCACCCTAGTGATCAACGCTTTAGTCGCTGCTGACTGGATCGTGTACATAGCCGCGGTGGTGTTGTTCGTCCTCACCGTTGCCATGGGGCCAGTAATGGACGCACGCCTTGAGCGTGCCCTGCGGGCGGGCGCGTAGTGGCTGACGATTTCGACGAAATCATCCACGCGCCGAACCGGTTGCGCATCTGCTCGATCCTTGCCGAAGTACATGAGGCAGAGTTCGGGACTCTGCGTGATGCGCTGGCCCTCAGCGACTCCGTGCTGAGCAAGCACCTGAAAGTCCTTGAAGACGCCCGCTATATCGAGCTGAGAAAGGGAACGGTCGCGACGCGCACCCGCACATGGGCCGGACTCACGAAAGAGGGCCGCGCGGCCTTCAAAGGCCACATCGCGGCACTACGCACGCTCGCCGCAAGCGCGGACGCGCTGTAAGAAAGCGCGAACTGCGATCTCCGCGGCGCCGTGTGCCATGTAGGGATCGGGCTACGGACATCCGATGTGGCACCGTCGCGTGTGCGCGACGTCGAGAACGGCCACGAGATCAGAGCCGGATGTCGGGCGCTCGCTCGGCAAGATCCGACGTGAGCCACTGGAAGACGGCGAGAGATGAGGTCGGAGACACGGTGCTGGGACGTAGATATCCGGTGCTCGCTACTTCGAGTGCGCGGCGGCGCGGCTCGGTGTACACATCGAGAGGGAGGAGCCCGGCACGGAAACGTGTCCGCGAGATTTCGGCGACGCGCGCCCGGAGTTCGAGTTCGTGGTCAGTGAAGTAGGCGTCCGCCATGGCCAGAATCTCGCGGATCGCGCGACGCGTCTCGGACTGCTGTTGCATGGCGTGCACCAGCTCGGGCGGCGTCGGCGCGTCCTGTTCACGGATCCGAGCAATCTCCTCCCTGCTGCGCTGCCGAGCGAAGAACGCGTCCGCGGCGTCGTCGTTGTGTCGCCGCTCCGCAGCGAGCACCCGGTGAAGGCGGCGGTCTGGCAGCCCGGCGCGTGCGCGACGACGCGAGAAGCGCCGGGCTTCGTTCTCTCGCTGCCGATAGGACTCCCGTTGGGAAGGGCTCGGCGACCACTCGGACACACGGCCGGCCGCGCGTGCGCGGGCGACCGCGCGACGCCGAGCCTCGTTCGCCTTCTGCGGGTCCGTGGCCTCGCGCGCGCGCCGACGCTCGGCGATTGCCTCACGGTTCCGGTAGTAGTACTCGCGCTGAGCCTGCTTGTGCGCCTCGGGATGCTTCTGCTTGTAGCGCTCGCGCGCCTGCTGACGCTCCTCCGGATGCTCCCGCGCCCACTCCTTTGCGCGTTCGATGCCCCGCCGCCGCCGCTCCTTCTCATCCCGCTCGCGTTGCGCGCGCTGGCGCTCGCGCTCGCGGTTCGTCTTGCGGATGTGCTCCCGGTTCCGTTCCTGGTAGTCGGCGTAGTACGTCGGGTGAGCGTCGTTCCAGGCCTGTCGCTGTGCTGCCTTCCGCTCGGCGCGCTCTGCGTCGGTGCGTGCCTCGTCAGTCATCGTGACCTACAGCGAGCACACCATTGAGCTCGGCGAGCGCCGTGAACAGCTCCTCGCGCGTCGCCGTCGGGTCGATGATCGCTCGCGCGATGAGAGCCCGCATCCTTTCGGACTCGGTGTCGGACACGTCGCCGAGTCGGGCGATGCACCACTCGATGTCCTCGGCGAGACGGTACGTCGGGTCATCTAGCTGGATGCCGGGGTAGTAGAGGAACGCGAGCACCGCTACGTGTTCAAGGACGGCGTCGCCGTGCTCTCGATCGGTCATGCCATCAAGGTGCGCGTGCGCTTCCCTCCCGGCTCTCCCCTGCGACGGACTCCCTGGCACGTGCTGGGTGCCGGGCAGTCCGTCAACGCCGCTGCGGTCATGTCTCCTTCGTGAATGCCCGGTCCAGCAGTTCGGCGGTCACCGGGTTCACCATCTCGTTGCGTCGGATGTAGTGCTGGATCGTGATCTTCGGATCGGTGTGGCCCAGCAGTTCAGCCGCCAGTTCGACGCCCGCTTGCTCGTTGATCGCTGTCGCCACGGTGCGGCGGAAGGCATGCGGCGTTACCCCCGTTATGCCGGCGATCTTCATGACATGACGCAGCTGGCGGCGCACGTTGTTCGTCGAAAGGGGTGTTCCTTCTCGGCTGCAGAACAGGAGGGCGTCCAGTGACGGGTCGGCGAGTCGTGCCAGCCTGCGCCGGACCGCCTCAGCGGTGAAGCTCGGTATCGCTACTGTCCGACGCGATTTAGCAGTCTTCGGGTGATCCTGCCGCTGGGTGGGTTCGCCCTTGTTGCTGACGATTGTGCCCGCGATGCGGATCGACGGCACCGGACTCGCAATGTCGATGTCGCGGCGCCGGATCGCGAGCACCTCGCCGATCCGCGCGGATGTGCCGAGCATGACCTCGACGATGGCGCCCAGCTGGCCATCCGGCTTGGGGCCGGAGACTGCGCGACCCGCCTCCCAGACGGCGATCGCCGCACGGATGGCCGTCACCTCGACCGGCGTGAGCGCGTCAGGCGTGGCGGATGGCCGGTGCAACCGGGCAACGTGATCCATCGGGTTCCGCGGCAGAACCTCGTGCCGCACCGCGAGACCGAGTGCGAGGCGAAGCACCACGCGGGCGTGCTGGGCCCGACTATAGCTCTGTCTGTTGAGTTGCTTGAGGAGCTGATCGCAACGGGCCACACCGATCTCACGCAATGTCAGGTTCCCCAGCGCAGGCATCACGAGGGTGCGCATCTTGCGTTCGTATAGCAGGCGCGTGCGCGTAGCGAGTCGTCCTTCTAGATCGAGGTCGTCGAGCCAGTAGTCGACAAGGGCGGAGAACGGGCTGTCGGGTGTAAGCGACGAAGACGCGGGCTGGAAGAGGTCTCTCGTCGAGAGCTTCACCTTCAGCGCGCGCTCTGCAAGAACGTTCGTGTCTGCGGTGACTGCACGAGCCTGGTCCTGCCGTCCCAATCCCTGAAGCGCGCCCTGGCCATGACGCGACCGTGCGCGGTGGGGAGGAACCCGATGTCGCCGAATGTGCCGATCGCGAGGCGCTGCCGGCTCATCGTGTCACCGTGGATCGGCGGACGCGGAAGAGACGGACTCCTTGTGCGCGTCGACCCAAGCCCGCACATCCGAGGCGGCGAACGTCAGATGCTTGCCGTAGTGGTGTGCAGGAGGCGCCTGCCCCTTCATGCGCCACTCGTAGATCGTCGACACCGGAACGCGGAGATACGCCGCGAGCTCGTTGACATTGAGGAGTCTCTCCAAGCCCCAGAGCTCGAGCGTCAGGCTGTCCACGGCGTCCATACCGAAGAGGTGCGCACCCTGACGCCCCATCACTCGGCGTCAACCGGAGCGAAGTCCAGCCAGTCGAGGCACCCCGCCGCGACACGGCGTGGGGGAGGTCAAAGTGATGGCATTGCGGTGACGTGGTCACATCTCACCAACTAAGAAGTCCCGGGAACCCTTAGGTTCCCGGGACTTACCGGTCGGGATGACAGGATTTGAACCTGCGACCCCTTGACCCCCAGTCAAGTGCGCTACCAAGCTGCGCCACATCCCGGTCTTCTGCTGTCCGCTGGCGGACAACTCCCCTATCCTAGCCGCTCCGCGCACGCCGCGCGAACCAGCGCGACGCCGCGCATGTCGCGGATGCCGTTGCCCGATGTCGCACCCCGGCGCTACCGTCTCGCCATGACGCAGATCACGATCGAACCAGCGACGCCAGAGCGGTTCGACGACATCCAGCAGGCGTTCGCCGACGGTGGCGACGGGGCCGAGTGCCAGTGCATGTGGTGGCTGCTGACGGGACGTGAGTTCGAGATCGCCACCCCCGCCGAACGCACCGAGATGTTCCGCGCCGAGATCGATGCCGGCCCGCCGCCCGGCCTCGTGGCCTACGTCGACGGCGTGCCTGCCGCGTGGGTGAGGGTCGGGCCACGCACCCGCCAGCCGCGCCTGGCACGCACCCGCAACTACGCCGCGTCTCCGGTGTCGTTCGACGACCCCGGGGTGTGGGCGGTGAGCTGCTTCGTCGTGCGGCGCGACCACCGAAAGCAGGGGCTCACCCCTGCGCTGCTGGATGCCGCGGTGAACCTCGCTCGCGAAGGCGGCGCCCGCATCATCGAGGCGTATCCGATCGACGCAGCGGTGAAGAAGGTGCCGTCGAACGACCTGTACCACGGCACGCTCTCCACCTTCGAGAAAGCGGGATTCCACGAGGTGGCCCGACCGAAGCCGAACATCGCGATCGTGCAGCTCGACGTCTCGGGCTGAGCCGGGTGACCCACCCTCCCGGGCGAGCACGGCCCCGGACCGTACGATGAGACGACTGTCCGCCCTGCCCGAAGGAGCGCCGTGCGCACTGCACCCGACCGCCCGCTGACCACCCCCGCATCGAGCGCGCGGCAGGACCCCCGCTGGTGGTGGGGATACGCGGTCTACGCGGTCGTCGCACTGGTCCACGTCATCCTGCTGGCCGTGGATTCGCCGCTGACGTACCCGACGAAGCTCGCCCTCATGCCGGCTCTCATCCTCGCGGCGGCGTGGGCATTGCGCGGCACCCGCTGGGGCGTGCCGCACGCCCTCCTCGTCGCAGCCCTGCTGTTCTCGTGGTTCGGCGACGGCGCCGCCTTCTTCTTCCCCTTCTTCGACGACGAGCTGCCCATGATGCTGCTCAGCTTCGGACTGGCGCACGCCTGCTACATCGCCCTGTTCTGGCGACACCTCGCCGTGCGCCGGCTGCCCTGGTGGTCGGCTGTCTACGTGGTCTGGTGGCTCGTGCTGATCATCGTGCTGTGGCCGCTTCTCGGCGCCCTCGCCGTGGGCGTCGCCGTCTACGGCCTGGTCTTGGGCGGCACGGCCGCTGCCGCGACCCGCTGCAACCCGGCGGTCGTCGTCGGTGCGGTGTTCTTCTTGGCATCCGACACCACGCTCGCGTTCCGCCTGTTCGTCCCGGGCACGCCCGACTGGGCCGGGGTGGCGGTCATGGTCACGTACACGATCGGGCAGGGCCTCATCGCGTTTGGCGTGGCGCGGCACCTGCGCGGGGTGCGCGCGCGATGACGGATGCTGCCAAGCCGGCACGCGTCGACGCGTGGCTCTGGGCGGTGCGCGTGTACAAGACCCGCTCCGCCGCGACGGCCGCGTGCCGCGCCGGGCATGTGCGGGTCAACGGCGAGCGGGCGAAGGCCGCCCAGCCGGTGCGCCCCGGCGACGAGCTGCGGGTGCGCATCGCAGGGTTCGATCGCATCCTGGTGGTGCGCCAGACGATCACCAAGCGTGTCGGCGCCGCGCTGGCGGCCGCCGCGGTCGACGACCGCACGCCTCCCCCGCCGCCGCGAGAGATGACGGCGTTCGTCCCTGTCCGCGACCGCGGCGCGGGGCGCCCCACCAAGCGGGAGCGGCGGGAGACCGACCGGCTGCGCGGGCGCTGACGCCCGCAGGCCGCCAGGAGTCAGACGTCTTCGGTGATCTGGCCGGCGTACGTGGCGAGACCACGCCGCAGCTCGACGTAGATCTGACGCACCGACGCGTCCTGCCCGAGCTCGGCACGCCGGGCCCACTCGTCGAACGCCAGTCGCGCCGTGCAGCCCACGGCGGTGATCAGCGCGCGGGCGGTGAGCACATCGGCATCCGCCTTCGCCGCGTCGACGGCGGCATCGGTGAGCGTGTCGGCGCCGGCCGCTTCGATGCGGAGCGCAACGGCCAGCAGCGCCGGCTCGCTCTGCACCAGTCGGCGCAGCCGCAGTGAGCGCGCGTGGTCCTCGGGGTGCGCGTCGAAGGCCTCGAGGAGCCGCAGCCACCCGGTCTCGAGCGCGGCGGCCACAGGGGCGCCGCCCCGGATGGCGGCCAGTGTCTCCCGCTGCACGGCCGCAGACGCATCGTCTTCGGGCGCGAACGCGGCCTCTTCCTTCGTCGCGTAGTAGCGGAAGAACGTGCGCGCGGAGATGCCCGCCGCCCGCGCGATCTCGTCGACCGTGGTGGCGGCCACGCCCTTGCGCTCGAACAGAGCGAGAGCGGCATCGGAGACATCGCGCTGCGTCTCGCGGCGCCGACGTTCCCGCAGGCCGACCGGGGCGCCATCGACGTCGCCGGGCTCCACCTGCACTGCATCCATGCCGCCATCTTACAGATTGCGTCAAGTTGGCACTCTCTGACATGATTGACGTTCCTCATCGGCGGCCCCCGCTCGACGAGCCCTCTTTCCCGCGCTTCGTCTGCCGCTTCCTGCGGCCGTGAGCGCCCGCACTGACAGAAAGTCCTTTGTGACCCTCGAGAAGAATCCCCCCACCGCGGACACCCCCACTCCCACCGGCACCGCGCCCGTCATCGTGCGCCCCGGCGTGGTCATCGCCCTGCTCGTGATCTCGGCGTTCGTCGTCATCCTCAACGAGACGATCATGAGCGTCGCCCTGCCGAGCCTCATGACAGACCTCGACATCACCGCCAGCACCGCCCAGTGGCTGACCACCGGGTTCCTGCTGACGATGGCGATCGTCATCCCCCTGACCGGCTACCTGCTGGCGCGCTTCCCGCTGCGAGGCGTCTACCTCGCCGCCATGAGCCTGTTCTCGCTCGGCACCCTCATCGCCGCCCTCGCCCCCGGGTTCGAGATGCTGCTGGCCGGTCGCATCGTGCAGGCATCGGGCACGGCGATCATGATGCCGCTGCTGTTCACCACCGTGCTGTCGATCGTTCCGGCGACGCACCGCGGGCGCATGATGGGCGTCATCTCCATCGTCATCGCCGTCGCTCCGGCGATCGGTCCGACCGTGTCCGGCGTCATCCTCTCCGCGCTCAGCTGGCGCTGGCTGTTCTGGATCGTCCTGCCGATCGCGCTCATCGCCCTCACCCTCGGCGCGCTCTGGGTGCGCAATGTCACCGAGACCCGTCCGGCGAAGTTGGACGTGCTCAGCGTGCTGCTGTCGGCCCTCGGCTTCGGTGGCCTCATCTACGGACTCAGCTCCATCGGCGAAGCCGCTTCGGGCAACGCGCCGGTTCCGGGGTGGGTCCCGCTCGTCATCGGCGCCCTGGGGCTCGCCGCCTTCGTCGCCCGTCAGCTGCAGCTGCAGAAGAGCGACAGCGCGCTGCTGGACCTGCGCACCTTCAAGTCGAAGTCGTTCAGCCTCGCCGTGACGCTCGTCGTCGTCGTGATGGCCGCGCTCTTCGGCTCGCTCGTGCTGCTGCCCATCTACCTGACCGACGTGCTCGGCCTCGAGACGCTGACCATCGGGCTCATGCTGCTGCCCGGCGGCGTGCTGATGGGCGTCATCGCGCCCATCGTCGGGTCGCTCTTCGACAAGTACGGGCCGACGCCGCTCGTGATCCCCGGCATGATCGTCGCCGCGGCGGCACTGTGGGGCATGACGACCTTCGACGAGTCGGCCACCATCCCCTGGATCATCGCCGTGCACATGACACTCAACCTCGGCCTGGGCTTCGTCTTCACGCCGCTGCTCACCTCCGCGCTCGGCTCGCTGCCGCGGGTTCTGTACCCGCACGGCAGCGCGATCGTCGGCACGATCCAGCAGGTCGGCGGGGCCGCCGGCACCGCAGTGTTCGTCACCCTGATGTCGGTGCAGGCGGCCTCGTCGCTGGCCGAGGGCGCCGACGCCGTCTCGGCGGTCGCGTCGGGCGTGCACCTGGCATTCCTCACCGGAGCGATTGTGGCGTCGGCCGCGGTGATCCTCGCGTTCTTCGTGCGCAAGGCACCCGCGCCCGACGACGCCCCGCACGGCGAGGCGCTTGCCGCTCACTGATCGCGGGTATACGAAGGGCCGGCAGCACGCGCTGCCGGCCCTTCGTCGTCCGCGGGTTTACGGGCGCTCGGGCAACAGGGCAAGCAGCCAGCCGGCGCTGCGCACCGCGGCCCCGGCCTCGGCGGCGCGCCGCGACAGCGCGCGGTCGGTCGTGACGACGATGACGCGACGGCCGAGCGACACCAGCCGGGCTGCCTCGTCGACGATCGCGTCGTCGCCCGAGGCGGGCGCCCGCACCACGTGCACTCCCGCGGCAACGCCGGCAGAGCGCGCGGCGCCCTCGAGCACGACGGAGACCTCGGGGAACCACTGCCCTGCGGGAAGATCGATCGACTCGGCATCCACCCCCTGTCGCGCCCAGGCGGCCACGCGCGCCAGCAGCCGGGACCCGGCGCCGGCGCGGTCACGCCACCAGCCGTTGGGGACCGAGCCCACGACGTTCGCGGCATCCACCACAATGGCCGGCCGCACGTCCAACAGAGTCCGCAGCTGCGGCCACGCCGCGGCCAACCCGGGATGCAGCGGGTACTCGTCGATGTCGGCGACGGGCACCCACGACAGCTCCCGGCTCTCGGCATCGCTGATGACGGGCTCGAACGGCGTCACGACATCGGCGAGCACGGTGCCGTAGCTCCAGATTCCCAGGTCCAGCATGCTGAGCAGCCGCGGCCGCACGGCATGCGACGGCACCCCGGCCTCTTCCGCCGCTTCCCGCAGGGCTGCGTCGCCCGCGCTCTCGCCCTCATGACGTGCGCCGCCGGGGAGCCCCCAGGTGCCACCGAAATGACTCCACGACACCCGGTGCTGCAGCAGGATGCCACGCTGCGCGTCGAGCGCCAGCAGCCCCGCTGCGCCGAAGCGGCCCCAGTAACGGGTGCCGTCATCGGCGACCACCCACGCGTCGCCGGGATCGCGCGGCCCGTCGGGGCGGCGCGGCTCATCCGGTGTGGGCGGGACGATCGTCACCGGTCCAGCCTGGCACAGCCCGCACCGCGTGGCGCCGCGCCGCGCACAAACCCCCGACGCCGCCACATACACCCGCCCGGCCCGCCACGCCGGGAGCGCCACGCGATGCTGTGCGGCCCCACAATGGCGCGGCCGTCGCCGCCAATGAGCGCTGTAGCCACTACATATGGGACTGTGTGCTGGTCTGACCACATGCATATAGTGATGAGCCCGCAGACCGCCCACCCGCCGCAGAGGATGCCATGACCGCCCCGACCCCGCCCGCCACACCCCGCTCCGTCGCCGTCGCCGCCACCGTCGACGAGTACCTGTCGCGGGCCGACTGGCGGGTCAACGCCAACGCGAACCAGGGGTACTCCCTCGGCGGGCTCATGCTCAACGCCTCGGGAAAGATGATCGCCAACTACTGGCTCGATGAGGTGTACGCCCCCGAGGCGGGAGCTGCGCACCGCGAGGGCGACCTGCACATCCACGACCTGGACATGTTCGCCGGCTACTGCGCGGGGTGGTCCCTGCGCACGCTGCTCGATCAGGGCTTCAACGGCGTCCCGGGCAAGATCTCGTCGCGGCCGCCCAAGCACCTCAGCAGTGCGCTCGGGCAGATGGTCAACTTTCTCGGAACGCTGCAGAACGAGTGGGCGGGCGCCCAGGCCTTCAGCTCGTTCGACACCTACCTCGCCCCCTTCGTCCGGCTCGATGCGCTGACGTACGAGCAGGTGCGTCAGGCGATGCAGGAGTTCGTGTTCAACCTCAACGTGCCCTCGCGCTGGGGGACACAGACCCCGTTCACCAATCTCACGTTCGACTGGACCGTCCCCGACGACCTGGCGCCGCAGCACCCCCTCATCGGCGGCAGCGTGTGCGACTTCACCTACGCCGACCTCACCGCCGAGATGGCGATGATCAACCGCGCCTTCATCGACGTGATGACCGAGGGCGACGACGACGGCCGCGCCTTCACCTTCCCGATTCCGACGTACAACATCACCAAGGACTTCCCGTGGGACGACCCCGAGGTCGATGCCCTGTTCGCGATGACGGCCAAATACGGCCTCCCCTACTTCCAGAACTTCGTCACGTCGGACCTTGACCCCCACATGATCCGCTCGATGTGCTGCCGACTGCAGCTGGACCTCACCGAGCTGCTCAAACGCGGCAACGGTCTGTTCGGCTCCGCTGAGCAGACCGGCTCGGTCGGGGTCGTGACCGTCAACTGCGCGCGGCTGGGCTTCGTGCACTCCGGCGACGAGGATGCCGTCATCGCGCGTCTCGACGAACTGCTGGAGATCGCGCGCGACACCCTCGAGGCCAAGCGCATCGTGATCGACCGGCACATCCAGGGTGGGCTCTTCCCGTACACCAAGCGCTACCTCGGGTCGCTCGAGAACCACTTCTCCACGATCGGGGTCAACGGGCTGAACGAGTTCGTGCGCAACTTCACCCGGGATGCCGAGGACATCACCACACCCGCCGGCATGGCGCTGGCCGCCCGCGTGCTCGATCACGTGCGCGAACGGATGGTGCAGTTCCAGGAGGCGACGGGCCACATGTACAACCTCGAGGCGAGCCCTGCCGAGGGGGCGACCTACCGCTTCGCCAAGGAGGACATCGCCCGCTATCCCGGCATCCGTCATGCCGGCACCGCCGACAACCCGTACTACACCAACTCGTCGCAGCTTCCAGTCGGGTTCACCGATGACGCCTTCGAGGCGATGGCACTGCAGGAGGACCTGCAAGGCAAGTACACCGGCGGCACCGTGCTGCACCTGTACATGGGCGAGGCGATGACCTCTGCCCGCGCGTGCAAGACGCTGGTGCGCCGAGCGCTGGAGCGATTCCGACTGCCCTACATCACCATCACCCCGACCTTCTCGATCTGCCCTGCCCACGGCTACCTCTCGGGCGACCTGCCGTCGTGCCCGCAGTGCGGTGCCGAGTGCGAGGTGTGGACGCGCGTGATGGGCTACTTCCGTCCGGTGTCGTCGTTCAACGTGGGCAAGAAGGGCGAGGCTGCCGAGCGCGTGTACTTCGCGCAGGACCGCGCGGATGCCGCGGCGCAGCCGGTCGGAGCGACCGCGTGACGACGCCCACCGCCGGCGACCTGCGCGTCGCGGGCCTCACGCGTCTGTCGACGGTGGACTGGCCGGGCATGCTGGCGGCCACGGTGTTCCTGCAGGGGTGCCCCTGGGACTGCTTCTACTGCCACAATCCGGCGCTGATCGCCCCGCGGGCGACACCCGCGATGACGTGGGGCGAGGTGGCGGCGTTCCTCGACTCGCGGGTCGGGCTGCTCGACGCCGTGGTGTTCACCGGCGGCGAGCCCACCATGCAGCACGCGCTGCTCCCTGCGATGCAGACGGTCCGCGCGCGCGGCTTCGCCGTGGGACTGCACACCGGCGGGGCATATCCGCGGCAGCTGGCGCGTGTGCTGCCGCTGGTGGACTGGGTGGGACTGGACATCAAGGCGGCCACCGACGACCGCTACACCGCGGTCACCGGCCGCCCGGGCGCAGGCGAGCGCGCATGGCTGTCGCTCGAGCTCGTGCTCACCCAGCAGCGGCTGCGCGAGCACACCGACCGCCCGCTGCAGTACGAGGTGCGCACGACCGTGCACCCCGACGCGATCGACGAAGCCGGCCTCGCCGCGCTCGGATGCCGCCTGGCGGATGTCGGTGTGCGCGACTGGGCGGTGCAGCGGTTCCGCGACACCGGCACCCGCGCACCGCTCCCCCGCGGCGCCCGGACGACGCGCGCGGTCGCTCTCGACGGCATCCCCACCGCCCGGTTCGACCGCGTCACCGTACGCTGATCGCACCCGCGTCGCCGCCCGCCCGCCGGCGCCCTTCACGCGAGAAACCACAAACGGGATGAGACATCGCGCATTGCGTGGTGTCTCATCCCGAAAGTGGTTTCTCAGCGATGGCGGATGCCGGCAGGCACCCGCGGCCGACCGGTCAGCGCTGGCGCTTCTCGCGCACCCGCATGTTGATGACGATCGGCGTGCCCTCGAAGCCGAAGAGCTCGCGCAGGCGCCGCTGGATGAACCGGCGGTAGCCAGGGTCGAGGAACCCGGTCGTGAACAGCACGAATGTCGGCGGGCGGGTCGAGGCCTGCGTGCCAAACAGGATGCGGGGCTGCTTTCCGCCGCGCAGCGGGTGCGGGTGCTCGGCGACGAGTTCGGAGAGGAACGCGTTGAACTTGCCGGTGGGGATGCGCTGATCCCACGAGTCCAGCGCCGTCTCGAGCGCGGGCACGAGCTTGTCGAGGTGGCGACCGGTGAGGGCGGAGATGTTCACCCGCGGCGCCCACGCCACGTGGGCGAGGTCCTGCTCGATCTCGCGCTCGAGGTAGCGGCGACGGTCCATGTTCTCCATGTCGTCGTCGTTCAGGCGATCCCACTTGTTGAACGCCAGCACGAGGGCGCGTCCCGATTCGAGCACGAGGTCGATGATGCGCACGTCCTGCTCGCTCAGCGGCTGGCTGACGTCGAGTACGACGACGGCGACCTCCGCCTTCTCGAGCGCAGCCGAGGTGCGCAGCGACGCGTAGAAGTCGGCGCCCTGCTGCAGGTGCACCCGGCGACGGATGCCGGCGGTGTCGACCAGACGCCACAGCTTGCCGCCCAGCTCCACGACCTCGTCGACCGGGTCGCGGGTGGTGCCCGCCAGCTCGTTGACGACGACGCGCTCTTCACCGGCGGCCTTGTTCAGCAGCGACGACTTTCCGACGTTGGGGCGACCGAGGATCGCCACGCGGCGGGGACCGCCGATCTCCTGCTTGGCGACCGCCGAGACCTCCGGCAGCACCTTCATGACGTCGTCGAGAAGGTCCGCGACGCCGCGGCCGTGGATGGCCGAGACGGGGTACGGCTGGCCGAGTC
>NZ_JANJFJ010000392.1:0-4038 GCF_024626565.1 Microbacterium sp. zg.Y909 | reverse complement strand
ACGGCGAGCTTCACGGCATCCATCATCGCGGTCCGCGCACCCCACTAGAATCGTGCCCATGGAACTGAGCCGGACGACCGCTGCGAACGTCGTCGCGGCCTCCGGCACGCGAACGCTTCAGGCCTGAGCGGGCAGGGCGCGCGCGCCCGAAGCTGAGCAGCCATTGTTCCGAGCCACCTTCTGGAGAAGTTCCTGTGACTGACGTCGTGATCCCCTCAGACGTGACCTACCCCGCCGACGGGTTCGCCCTGTTCCCCGACCGCAGCGTGATCGCGCTGCGCGTGAACGGCGAGCTCAAAGACCTCGCCACGACCGTCGGCGAGACCGACGAGGTCGAGCCCGTGACGATCGACAGCCCAGACGGCCTGTCGATCCTGCGCCACTCGACGGCGCACGTCCTCGCCCAGGCGGTGCAGCGCATCCGGCCGCAGGCGAACCTCGGCATCGGCCCGCCGATCGAGAACGGGTTCTACTACGACTTCGGCGTCGATGAGCCCTTCACTCCCGAGGACCTCAAGGCGATCAAGAAGGAGATGGAGCGCATCGTCCGCGAGGGCCAGCGCTTCGTGCGCCGCGTCGTCACCGACGAAGAGGCACGCGCAGAGCTCGTCGACGAGCCCTTCAAGCTCGAGCTGATCGACCTGAAGGGTGCATCGAAGGATGCCGCCGAGGGCGCATCGGTCGAGGTGGGCGCCGGTGAGCTCACCATCTACGACAACGTGAGCCGCGACGGCGAGACGGTGTGGAAGGACCTGTGCCGCGGGCCGCACGTGCCGGGCACGCGCATGGTCGGCAACGGCTGGGACCTCACCCGCATCGCCGGGGCCTACTGGCGCGGCAGCGAGAAGAACCCGCAGCTGCAGCGCATCTACGGCACCGCATGGCCCACCAAGGACGAGCTGCGCGCCTACCAGCAGCGTCTTGAAGAGGCCGCCAAGCGCGATCACCGCAAGCTCGGCAAGGAGCTGGACCTGTTCTCGTTCCCCGATGAGATCGGCTCCGGGCTGTCGGTGTGGCACCCCAAGGGCGGTGTGGTCCGTGGCGAGATGGAGCAGCACGCCCGTCGCCGCCACATCGAGGGCGGGTACACCTACGTGTACACCCCGCACATCTCCAAGGAAGACCTCTTCCTGCAGTCCAACCACCTCGTCACCTACCGCGAGGGCATGTTCCCGCCCATCCGCATGGACGAGGAGCGCGACGCCGAGGGTCACATCGTCAAGCAGGGTCAGGATTACTACCTGAAGCCCATGAACTGCCCGATGCACATCCTCATCTACAAGGAGCGTGCCCGCAGCTACCGCGACCTGCCCATGCGCCTCGCTGAGAACGGCACGGTGTACCGCAACGAGCTCTCTGGCGCCCTTCACGGTCTCACCCGCGTGCGCGGCTTCACGCAGGACGACTCGCACCTGTTCGTCACCCCCGACCAGCTCGAGGCGGAGACCACCCGGGTGCTGGAGTTCGTCCTCTCGATGCTGCGCGACTTCGGGCTCGAGGACTTCGAGCTCGAGCTGTCGATGCGCGACGACGAGAAGGAGAAGTGGATCGGCTCGGAGGAGTTCTGGGAATACTCCACCAACGCCCTCCGCAACGTCGCGCACTCCAGCGGCCTGAAGGTCACCGAGGTCCCCGGCGAGGCCGCGTTCTACGGACCCAAGATCGATCTGAAGACCCGCGACGCCATCGGCCGCACCTGGCAGCTGTCCACCGTGCAGGTCGACGTCAACCTGCCGGAGCGCTTCGACCTCGAATACACCGGTCCCGACGGCGAGAAGCACCGGCCGATCATGATCCACCGGGCGCTTTTCGGCTCGATCGAGCGGTTCTTCGCGATCCTGCTCGAGCACTACGCAGGCGCCTTCCCGGTGTGGCTCGCGCCCGTGCAGGTCGTCGCCATCCCCGTCGCCGAGCAGTACGGCGACTACCTGGACGGCATCGTCGACCAGCTGCGGATGCAGGGCGTGCGTGCCGAGGTCGACCACTCCGACGACCGCATGCAGAAGAAGATCCGCACCCACACCACGCAGAAGGTGCCGCTGCAGCTGATCGCAGGTGAGCAGGACCGCTCCGCGGGCACCGTGTCGTTCCGCTTCCGCGACGGCACGCAGACGAACGGGGTGCCCGTCGACGACGCCATCGCCCTGGTGCTGCGCGCCATCGCCGACCACACCCTCGTGGACACGGCAGAGGATCTGACGTGACCGACGAGGAACTCGTCGACGCGGCGACCCTCGCCGGCGTGCCCGACGAGTTCCAGCGGCTGTGGACGCCGCACCGCATGGCGTACATCCATGCGGGCGCCGAGGCGATGCGGGCGCAATGCCCGTTCTGCGCCGCCCCCGAGAAATCGGATGCCGACGGGCTGATCGTGCACCGCGGACGCACCGCCTACGTGCTGCTCAATCTCTTCCCGTACAACTCCGGCCACCTGCTGGTGTGCCCGTACCGCCACGTCGCGACCTATGACCAGGCGACGACCGAGGAGGTCGCCGAGATCGCCGAGCTCACGCAGACGGGCATGCGCGTACTGCGCGAGGTGGCGCGCTGCGACGGCTTCAACATCGGCATGAACCAGGGCGCGGTAGCCGGTGCCGGCGTGGACGAGCACCTGCACCAGCACATCGTGCCGCGGTGGGCGACAGACGCGAACTTCTTCCCGATCATCGCCAAGACCAAGGCCCTGCCGCAGCTCCTGGGAGAGGTGAGGGTAGCGGTCTCCACAGCCTGGCCGCAAGGGTGAACGCATCCCGGTAGCCTGGCGGGACGCCTTCGAGAGGAACCCCTTTCCATGATGTCCCCCCACCGCGCGCTCACCGCCACTGCTGCCGCCGCGCTCCTCGCCGTCTCGCTGACGGCGTGCTCCATCTACTCGACCGAAGGGGCGCAGCGCATCGACGTCCCCGAAGACAGCATCTCCACACCCGCACCGGAGGCCACCGACGAGGCCACGGCCGACGAGGCCACCGCGCCGCAGGACGATGCCGCCGTCGACATGGAAGCCGCGTTCGCGGAGCGCGATGCCTTCATCGAGGCCCAGCAGCAGCCGCTGGACGGCACTCCGCTCGTCGCGAAGACGCCGGAGCAGATGGAGCTCATCAGCCAGCAACGCGCGTACGTCGAGTCGCAGGGCGGCACGTGGGATGCCAATGCAGAGAGCATCACGCTCGCCCTCGCGCTGGACGCCTGCGAGACATCGATCCTCAACGGTCACGCCGTGGACGTCGAGGTGTTCCGCGCACACGTGAACAGCTCGCCCCTCATCTCCGCCGTTTCCGGTGGCGACCCGCAGGCCATCGAGGGCGCTCTGAGCATCATGGTGTTCGGCACCGGCTTCCTCTGCCCCGCCGACGCCCCGCAGTGGGAGTCGGCCTGGAGCGAGACCGGCGGCGTCTACTGACGAGGAGGGGCCGGCTGAGCCGGCCCCTCGCTCTCAGCGCACCTGCTGCACGTCGAACTGCAGCCGCGGGTGGGCGTAGAACTCCTGCGACTCCACGAGGGCGAGCTCCCGCTGGCCGGACTCGTGGGTCGTGCGCAGCAGGTCGAAGACACTCGACGTGGTGCTCGCCAGCGCCTCCGCGGCGCTGCCGGTGCGCCGGTAGTGCGCGGTGAACAGCGCCGCCGTCACATCGCCCGACCCGTTGGCCTTCATCGGCAGCAGCGGAGTCTGCACGATCCACGCGCCGGCGTCGTCGACCACGAGCATCTCGATGGTCCCGTCGGCACGGTCGGGGCGCTCGACGCTCGTGACGAGCACCGTTCGAGGCCCCATCGCCCGCGCGAGATCCGCCGACTCCAGCGTCTCCTCGATCGTCGCCGGCTCGGTGCCGGTGAGAAAGCCCAGCTCGAACTGGTTGGGCGTGATGATGTCCGCCGCCGGGACGACTTTCTCCCGCAGCAGCACGGGAATGGCCGGAGCGACGAAGCACCCGGACTTGGCGTTGCCCATCACGGGGTCGCACGCGTACACGGCATCCGGATTGGCCGCCTTCACCCGGGCAACGGCGTCGACGATGACATCGCCGATACCCTCGCTGC
>NZ_JANJFJ010000391.1:0-4040 GCF_024626565.1 Microbacterium sp. zg.Y909 | reverse complement strand
GTTCGCCGTGCTGGCCGTGGCCGTGCTGTTCCTGCTTCGCACCGAGACGCGGGCGCGCGAGACGGCCGGCGACGCACCCGCGGTCCCGCGCCCCGGGTCGTCGGCACGTCGGGCGGGAGCGGGTGCGACCGCCGTCGGCATCGGCGCCATCGCCGTCGTCGTGGCGATCACCGTGACCCCGTTGCTGCCGACGCCCACGGCACGTCCCGCCGCAGGTGGACTCGGTGCGACCACGACGATCGACCCGTCGCTGAACCTGGGCGCTGATCTGCGCCAGCCCATCAGCGTGCCGGTGATGAACGTGCGCTCGAACACCCCGGTGCCGCCGTATCTGCGCGTGGCGACGCTGTCGAGCTTCGACGGCGCGCAGTGGCGGCCGGACCGCGTGCGCACCCTTCCCCTCGAGGCCGTCGTCGAGGACGATGCCGGGGGCGAGGGTTCGAGCCCCTTCGGTGAGGTGGAGGTCGACGAGTCGCTGCGGGTGACGGCGTACCGCACGACCGTCGAGGTCACGAACCTCTCCTCGTCCTGGCTGCCGGTCGCCTACCCCGCCGTGGGTGTCACCGGTCTTGACGAGGGCTGGGAGGCGATGCCCTACAACCGCACGGTCGTGAGCGACTCCGCCACGAGCCAGGGTCAGGTGTACGAGGTGCTGACGCACCTCCCCCGCCCCACCCGTGAGCAGATCCGGGCGACGGCCGCGGGCGGCACGGTGCTGCGGGATGCGAGCTACGACCTTCCCGACGTGCCGATGGACATCATCACCCAGACCACGCTGCAGGTCACGGCCGGCGCCGAGACCGACTACGACAAGCTCGTGGCGCTGCAGAGCTGGTTCCGCGGCGGCGATTTCACCTACTCGCTGCGCGCGCCGGTGCAGCAGGGTTTCGACGGATCGGGCATCGACGCGATCGAGCAGTTCCTCGTCTCCAGAGAGGGGTACTGCGTGCACTTCGCGTCGGCGTTCGCGGTGATGGCGCGGACGCTCGACATGCCCGCACGCATCGTGGTGGGCTACCTCCCCGGCACCGGCAACGGCGAGGTCGTCGACGGAGAGACCGAGTATCAGGTGACGAGCGATCAGCTGCACGCCTGGCCGGAGGTGCATTTCGCCGGCATCGGGTGGGTGCCGTTCGAACCGACCAAGAGCCTCGGCACCCCCACCTCGTTCCTGCCCGAGCGCGTGGCTGCCGCCGACGACGCCGGCGAAGACGTGAACGAGGGTCTGGATCCGGCGGCCGGCGCCGAACCCGACCTCGTGGCGCCCGAGCCGAGCATCGCGCCCGAGGTGGGCGACCAGGCGGTGCCCGACGCCGCTGCGCCACCGCTCCTGACGCTGTCGAGCGCACTGACGGCGCTGGGCGTACTGATCGCCCTCATGCTGCCGGCGCTGGTGCGGGAGCTGCTGCGACGGCGTCGCCTCGCCGCCGCAGCGGCGGGTGATGCCGCTGCGGCGTGGCTCAGCGTGCGGGAGGCCGCAGTCGACCTCGGCATCGCCGTGCCCGCAGCGGAGTCGCCACGTGCGTTCGGCGCGCGGCTGGTCGCCGATCACGGCGCACCCGCCGACGCGGTGGCGCGGCTCGTGGCGGCGATCGAACGCGCGTCGTATGCGGCGCCTGCACGCGGGTCGACCGGCGCGGGCGGGCCCGGCGACGTCGGGCGGGAGTCTCTGGCGGATGCCGCGGCATCCGTGCACGCAGGTTTGGCGGCGGCCACGCCGCGCGGCACGAGGGTGCGCTCCCTGCTGATGCCGAGGTCGCTCGTCGTGCGCCCGGGGAGCGCCTACGCCGCCGAGCGCGTGCCCATCTGACCCCGCAGACGGCGCAGGGTGCCCCGCGCGGCAAAAGGACTGCTCTGCACCCGGTAGACTGTCCCGCGGCCCTTCGGGGCCACGGAGGATTCGCCTAGTGGCCTATGGCGCACGCTTGGAAAGCGTGTTGAGTGAAAGCTCTCAGGGGTTCGAATCCCCTATCCTCCGCCAACCGCCGCCCGCACGCCGTCAGTCCCGCAGGGGCGACCCGATGACGTCGAAGTGGAAGCCATCGAACTCGCCCGTCATCAGCGGCCCGGCGGCGGCGATGGATGCCTGCACCTCGGGCAGTACCAGCGATGCCCGGTGCGCGTCGGCGCTGGTCCACAGCTCCATGACGAAGACGGTGTCGGGCTCTTCATCGTTGATGCCGACCTCGTAGGCGAGGCACCCGACGTGGCGCAGCTCTTCGCTGCGCCGGGTGAGCAGATCGACGAGCTGCGCGCGTCTGCCGGGAACCACACCGATCGTGCCCACGTTCGCGAACATCATGTGCCGAGTGTAGGGGCCGTGGTCGACGCGCGCACCGGCGTCATTCCCGGAAATCCTCCGGCTCGACGTCGTCGATGAAGTGCTTGAACTCCTCGATGTTCTCCTCGGCGTCATCGACGGCCAGGACGTCCGGGATGCCGGCTTCGACGAGCACGTCGTCGGCGACGAAGATGGGCGCCGCGGTGCGAGAGGCCAGCGCGATGGCATCCGACGGCCGGGCGTCGATGGCCTGCGTGCCTCGGGGCGAGCTGAGGGTCACCTCGGCGTAGAAGGTGCCGTCGTCGATGCGGGCGACCTCGACGCGGTCGACCTCGGCGCCCAGGGCGGTCACCATCGAGCGCATCAGATCGTGCGCAAGCGGGCGGGGGGTGACGGCGCCCTCGACGGCGATGAGGATCGACGTCGCCTCCTGCGCGCCGATCCAGATGGGCAGGATCGATCCTTCGCCGGGAAGGGCGTCGACCGGCTTCAGCAGCACGACCCGCTGCCCGTCGGGGTCGAGGGCTACGCCGGCCACACGGACCTGGACCATGTGCGCCCCCTTCGCCTCGGCTTGGGGATCGGAATCCCTCTAGAAGGCCCATCGTAGGCATGTGCGGCTCCTATGGCACCGGGTGTGGTGCAACGCCCCTTCTCGATCTGGCCGCCGGACGCGGGCGGGGCGTATCGTGACCGCATGCCGGCAGCGAAAGACGACGCGGTCACGCTCGAGGTCGATGGGCACGAGGTGCGCGTGAGCCACCCCGAGAAGGTGGTGTTCGCAAAGCCTGGCCTGACGAAGCTCGATCTCGTCGAGTACTACCTCGCCGTCGCCGAGGGGGCGCTGCGCGGCGCCGGCGACCGGCCGATGGTGCTGAAGCGCTTCGTGAAGGGCATCGACAAGGAGCCGTTCTTCCAGAAGCGGGTGCCCGAGAACCACCCCGACTGGGTCGGCACCGCGACGCTGCGGTACGCGTCGGGGACGAGCGCCGAAGAGGCGGTGATCCGCGATGGCGCGGGGCTGGCCTGGGTCGTCAACCTCGGGTGCCTCGATCTCAACCCGCACGCGGTGCGGGCCGGCGACCTCGACCACCCCGACGAGCTGCGCATCGACCTCGACCCGATGCCGGGGGTCGACTGGCAGCAGATCGTCGATGTCGCGTTCGTCGTGCGGGACGTGCTCGGCGACATGGGACTCGTCGGGTGGCCGAAGACGTCGGGCTCACGCGGCATCCACATCCTGGTGCGGCTCGATGCGGCTGGGGACTTCGCCACAGTGAGGCTGGCTGCGCAGGCCCTGGCGCGCGAGGTCGCCGACCGGGCGCCGGGGCTCGCGAGCGCCCAGTGGTGGAAGGAGGAGCGCGGCGAGAGCGTCTTCGTCGACTTCAACCAGAACGCCAAGGACCGCACCGTCGCGTCGGCGTACTCGGTGCGGGCATTGCCCGATGCCCGGGTCTCGACGCCGCTGGCGTGGGACGAGCTGCGGGTGCGCCGTCCCGAGGAGTTCACCGTGCCGACCGTGCGGGCCCGGTTCGCCGAGATCGGCGACCCGCACGCGGGGATCGACGACGCGGCGGGGTCACTCGATGGGCTGCTGGCGCTGGCCGAGCGGCTGGGTCCGGCCGAGCGCGCGCCGCGGAGCGCCGACGGGGCCGGGCGGCGCGTTTCGACGATGCCGCTCATCGAGATCGCGCGGGCGGCGACGAAGGACGAGGCGCTCGCGGGGCTGGATGCCTGGAAGGCGCGGCATCCCACGGTC
>NZ_JANJFJ010000390.1:0-4068 GCF_024626565.1 Microbacterium sp. zg.Y909 | reverse complement strand
CCGCGTCCCATGCCGACCACAGCACGCCGGCGACGGCGTCGGCGCGCAGGCCGGCGTTCTTGACGAGCCCCTCACGCACGCCCGTGCGCCCCACCTCGAACTGCGGCTTGATCAGCAGGACGATGTCCGCGTCCGGGGCGCAGACGGCCACCACGGCCGGCAGCACGTGCGCGAGCGAGATGAACGACAGGTCGCCGGTGACCACCGACGGCGCCACGTCGACGCCCGAGGCCGCGGCGAGGCTCTCCGGAGTCATGTGCCGCACGTTGAACCCTTCGACGGCCCGCACCTCGGGGTCGGCGGCGACGGATGCCGCCAGCTGACCGTGGCCCACGTCGACGGCGAGCACGGGATGGGCGCCTCGTTCACGCAGCACCTGCGTGAATCCTCCGGTGGAGGCCCCCATGTCCAGCGCCGTCCGGTCCTTCACGTTCACGGTGAAGGCGTCGAGTGCCGCGATCAGCTTGTGCGCCGCTCGGCTGACGTAGTGATCGGATGCCGCGACGGTGATCACGGCATCCTCCCCCACACGTGCGGACGCTTTCACGAGCGGTTGCCCGTCGACGCTCACGAGGCCGGCGGCGATCAGCTGCGCGGCGTGCGTGCGCGAGCGCGCAAGTCCGCGCGCAGCGACGGCCGCATCGAGACGCTCCGTCATGCCGAGGGGTCTGCCGGGCCGGACTGCAGCCGACGGGCCAGTTCGTCGTGCAGCGCCGCGTACCCCTGTGCCCGCTCCTCGAGGGGCTGGCCCTCGATCACCTCGAGCGCCGACAGCAGATCTTCGCGCGGCTGCGCGGGTTCGGCTGCGGACGGCTCGGGCGCGGCATCCATCGACATGCCCCCAGGATAGGCGCTGGTCCGCCGGATCAGGGCCGGTGGAACGGGTCGGCGTACAGCCGCTCCGGCACGCGGAACCCGAAGATGCCACGTCCTGTCGCCCAGATCGCCGCCGCGCCCGCGCGCACGAGATCGATGGGGCGCGACCCCTCGGACAGGATGTGCACGTCGGGCCCGTCGATACGCACCGCTGCGTCGCGCACGGTGGTCGTGTCGCCCTTGATCTTCACCTCGGGGTACGGCTCGTGCAGCTCGCGCAGATCGCCCAGGATGTAGGTCGGCCGCGAATGCGGCGGCGCGGCCAGCACGTGCTTGGGACGGTCCACCCCGGTGAGGACGAGCACCGACGGGATGCCGGCGGCCTGAGCCCCCGCGATGTCGGTGTCGAGGCGGTCGCCGAGGAACAGCGGGTTCGATGCGCCGAAGCGGGCCACGGCTTCGTCGAAGATCGGGCGTTCCGGCTTGCCCGCCACGACGGCGAGCCGGCCGACCGCGGTATGCACGGCCGACACCAGGGTGCCGTTGCCCGGAGCGAGGCCCCGCGCCTGCGGGATCGTCCAGTCGGTGTTGGTGGCGATCCACGGGATGCCGCCCTCGTCCTCGGGCAGTGCGAGCGCGTACGCCGCTTCGGCCAGGTGCTGCCAGCCGACGTCGGGCGCGAAGCCCTGCACGACGGCGGCCGGCGAGTCATCGGCGCTGCGCGTGACTGCGTAGCCCGCCTTCTCCACCTCGACCGTCAGTCCGTCGCCGCCAACGACGAGGATGCGCGCGCCGGGCGCCACGCGCTCCCGCAGCAGCCGCATGGCCGCCTGCGGACTGGTTACGACGTCCTCGGGTTTGGTCGAAGACAGGCCGAGTTCACGCAGGTGGCTTGCCACGGTTGCGTCGGTGCGCGAGGCGTTGTTGGTGATGTAGCCGAGCCGGCGGGTCTGACCCGCGCGGACGAGGCTCTCCACCGCGTGCGGAAGCGGGCCGGGTCCGGCATAGACGACCCCGTCGAGGTCGGCCAGAACGACGTCGACTCCGTCAAGCGGCGTCGGCGTGGTGGTGCGCGAGAACAGCGCCATCACTTCTCCGGGGCGTCGTCCGACAGCCCGGCGTCGTCGAACAGCGTCTCGCTCTTCGGGTCGATGGCCTCATCGGCCACCGCAACCGTCTCGGGCTCCGCAACCGTCTCGGGCTCCGCAACCGTCTCGGGCTCCGCAACCGTCTCGGGCTCCGCAACCGTCTCGGGCTCCGCAACCGTCTCGGGCTCCGCGGCGGACGTGGCCCCCGACTCGGCTTCAGAGGCGTCGGCCTCAGCTTCGCCGCCATGAGCTTCGGCATTCTCAGCTCCAGCCTCAGCAACGACCTCCTCAGCCTCTTCGGCGTCGGCCTCGTCACCCTCAGCATCGTCGGGCTCGAGCGCGACCTCCTCGACCTCGTCGACGATCTGGAACTCCTCGTCCGCCGACGAACCGAGAGCAGCGTCGATCACCTCGGCGGCGACGATCGCGCGGCGCTGCCACTCGGCGGACTCGTCATCGCGTCCGAGCTCTGCCAAAACGGTCGCGCGGGCGGCGAAGAGCGCCGGGCTCCACTCGAAGGCACGGTCCGGATCCAGCTCGGGAATGTCCAGCTCCGCCAGTGCGCGCTGCGGCTGCCCGAGGTCCAACTGTGCGCCGGACATCGCGATCGCGAGCTCGACCCGCGCCGGGGTGGCAAGCGCCGCGCGGTCGACCGAGCGACCGAGCTCGAGAGCACGGTCGGGCCGCCCCACGCCGCGCTCGCTGTCGACCATGAGCGCGATCTGATCGTCGCGTCCCGAAATGCGCCGGTATGTCCGCAGTTCGCGCAGCGCCAGGGCGAAGTCCCCGATCGCATATGCCGTGATGGCGGCGGTCTCGCGCGCGACGGCGATGCGGCCGGCGCGGCGAATGGCGGCGAGGGCGTGCTCGTGTGCCAGTTGCGGGTCCTCCTCGATGAGCATCGCTGCCATCGCGAGGTGTCGACCGACTTGCTCGGCGTTCTCCTTGCTCAGGGTCTTCAGCTCATTGCGTGCCGAAGGGTGCAGATCTGCTGCCGTGACGTCGTCGGGGATGTGCGGTCCCGACTCACGCTCTTCCTGCGGGGGACGCGAGACTCGGCGATCGTCACGGGCATCGAACGGGCGCCCGCCTCCATCACGCTTCGCATAGGGCTTGCGCTCACCGTCGCGGGGCGGGTACGACTTACGCTCACCGTCGCGAGGGGCGTACGGACGACGCTCGCCATCGCGGGGCGGGTACGACTTACGCTCACCATCACGCGGCGGGTACGACTTCCGCTCACCATCACGCGGAGCGTACGGACGACGCTCACCATCACGAGGCGGGTACGACTTACGCTCACCATCACGGGGCGGGTACGACTTACGCTCACCGTCGCGGGGGGCATACGGACGACGCGCACCATCACGAGGCGGGTACGATTTACGCTCGCCATCGCGGGGGGCATACGGACGACGCTCACCGTCGCGGGGGGCATACGGACGACGCTCACCGTCGCGGGGCGGGTACGACTTCCGCTCACCATCGCGAGGCGGGTACGACTTCCGCTCACCATCGCGAGGAGTGTACGGACGACGCTCACCATCACGCGGCGGATACGACTTTCGCTCGCCGTCACGCGGAGCGTACGGACGACCCTCGCCATCACGAGGCGGGTACGACTTCCGCTCACCATCACGCGGAGCGTACGGACGACGCTCACCATCGCGGGGCGGGTACGACTTCCGCTCACCATCGCGAGGGGCGTACGGACGACGCTCACCATCGCGCGGCGGATACGACTTACGCTCACCATCGCGAGGGGCGTATGGACGACGCTCACCATCACGGGGCGGATACGACTTCCGCTCACCGCCGCCCGCTGCGGCCGGGCTGTCGCCGCCGCGCTGCTGGTACGGCTTGCGGTCGCCGTCACGCTTCACGAAGGGCTTGCGCTCCCCCGAGTTTCGCCGGTCGTCGGACACGTGCTTGGGGCGCCGGCGTTCTTCGCCATCCGGTCGCTTGTCGTCCGTCATCTCGGCTCCTTCCCTATTGCTTTGTTAACGCGAAATGGCCACCCAACTTTGGGTGGCCATTTCACGGAAGAAGTCCGGCGGTGTCCTACTCTCCCACAGGGTCCCCCCTGCAGTACCATCGGCGCTGAGAGGCTTAGCTTCCGGGTTCGGTATGGGACCGGGCGTTTCCCTCTCGCTATGGCCGCCGA
>NZ_JANJFJ010000389.1:0-4089 GCF_024626565.1 Microbacterium sp. zg.Y909 | reverse complement strand
TGGGGGCGCACGGCCACGACGCGCATCGCGGGGGAGTCGCGGTCGAGGGCGATGAGCTCGGCCTCGGCTTTCGTCCGCGCATATTCGCCGCGGGCGTGCTGCGGGGATGCCGGTTCGGCGCCCACGCCTGCGAGCGCCACTCCGGCGTGCGCCACTGAGGGCGACGACACCTGTACGAAGCGGGATGCCCCGGCGTGCTCTGCCGCGGCGAGCAGGGCTCGCGTGCCCTCGACGTTGACCTCATGGAAGTCGGCGGGGTCTCCCGCCAGCGACACCTTGGCGGCGAGGTGGACGATGCCCTCGGCGCCGTCGACGACGCGGGCGACGGCCCGCGAATCGGTGACGGACCCGAGAACGTCGGTGACGCCCTCGACGCGGCTGGGCCGTCGCTGCAGCGCGCGCACCTCGTGGCCGGCGGCGACGAGCTCGGCGGCGACTGCGCGCCCGAGGTAGCCGGACGCTCCGGTGACGGCGACGATCACGGCCGGCCCACCCGTCCGCCGGCGAGCGTGCGCTCGGCCCACTGCGACAGCCGGGTGCGGTCGATCTTGGAGTTGTGGCGGATGTCGGTGGGCAGCTGCGGCACCGCCAGCACCGCGACGAGCGGAAGATCCGTGCGCCGACGCAGCTCGGCGGTCAGCTCAGGCGACGCCAGCCCCGGCCGAACGACGGCCGGGACCGTCTCGACGACGGCGACGGCCTGCCGCAGCCGGTGCGGGCCGATGCCGACGACCGCGGCACGCCGTACCCCGTCGGCACCTTCGACGTCCTGCTCCGCACCGACGGGCGCGACCGGCCCGTCGGCGGTGGCCAGCACGTGCGGCAGCCGGCCCTCGATCCAGAGTCGCCCCTCGGCGTCGAGGTGCCCGACGTCGCCGGTGCGATGCCAGCGTCCCAGCGGGGGAGTGTCGAGCACGGCGCGGCGGTCGGTAAGCCACAGCCGGTCGTACGACGCCTTCAGGTGCGGCGCCGACACGACGACCTCCCCGAGCACACCGGGCTCGGCGCTCGGGATGCCGGTCGCCCGACCATCGGCATCCAGAGCACTGATCAGCACCTGGTTCACCCCGATCGGCGAGCCGACGCAGACGCCGCGATCGGCGGCATCCGCCACGGCACGGATGCCGTCGAGCGTCACGTCCGTGACGAGCAGGCACTCGGTCATGCCGTAGGGGGTGTGCGGCTCGGCGTTCGGCATGAGCTCCGCCGCGGCCGCCAGCAGCGGCTCGCCGACCGGTGCTCCGGTCGAGAGGAACGTGCGCACCCTGGCGAGGGCGCGGCGGTCGTCGTCCGACAGCGCATCGGCCGTGGCGACGACGTTGAGGATCGCCGCCGGCGACAGGAACACGATGCGGGCGTCGGAGGCCCGCACCGCGGCGGCGACGGCTCGCGCCGTGAGGGTGCGGGGCGCCGAGACGTCCATGTCGGGGGTCGCCGAGCGGGTGCCGAGCGCCGGGCCGAGCAGGGCGAACGGGGCGAAGCCCGTGACGAGCCCGGTGTCGCCTGTCACGTCGAAGTGGGCCGCGAGCACGTCGCGCAGCGCCGAGAGCTGCCGATGCGTATAGGCGACGCCCTTCGCCGGCCCTGTCGACCCGGAGGTGAAGAGGATCGCCGCAGGGTCGTCGGGTGCCGGCTCGTCGGGGAGGGGAGCGCCTGCCCCGAACGCGGCCACCGTGGTGAGGTCGGCAGCGACCCCGAGCAGCTTCGCGGATGCCGCGGGCAGCCGCGGCACCGAGATGCGGATGCCGGGCCACCCCAGCGCGCGGGCGGCGCCCAGGCCCGGCAGCTCGCCGATGACGACGTCGGGCCACGCGCCGCGCACGGCGCGGGAGAGTCCCCGCACCCCGAGCCCGGCGTCGGCCACCACGACGACGGCGCCGATGCGCAGGCACGCATAGACCACGGCCGTGAGGGTGGGCCCCGGCGGGACGAGCACCGAGACGCGCTGGCCCTTCTGCACCCCCATGCGCGCGAGACCGGCCGCCAGGCACCGCACGCGGTCGTCGAGCTGCCGCCAGGTGACGCGGCGCTCGCCGCCGCCCCGCGTGGCCATGTCGATGACGGCGACGTCGTCGTCGTCGCGGCGGGCGTCGAGGGCGGCCCACAGGGGCGTGAAGTCCGCGGGGCTGTGGTCGGCGGGCGCGGCGCCGGCGGGCTCGGGCGCTGCGGGGCCGGCATCGCCGGTCAGACGCGCGGCGTTGTCGCCCAGCCACGTGAGGATGGCGTCGGCGTACGGCCGGTCCTCGGCGATCAGGTGGCCGGCGCCTTCGAAGCGGTGGACGTCGGCGTGCGGCATCCGGTCGACGAGGTCGTCGAGATAACGGTCGCTGAAGATCGGATCGGCCGGCCCCCACAGCAGCAGCGCCGGCACGTCGAGGTCGGCGACGCCGGCGGCGATGCGCTGCAGCTCGTCGAAGCTCTCGTGCGCGCCATCCACCGGAATGTCCGCGACGAACGCGCCGATGCCCTGCCGGCGGGCGGCGGTGCGGTAGGGCGCGCGGTAGGCGTCCTTCACATCCGGTTCGAGCGCGGGGTGGGCGAGCGCCAGCGTCGTGTCGAGGAACGCGGGCGTGGCGACGGTGGATGCCGCGAGCACACCGCGCGTGCCGGCGAGGCGCAGCGGGGTGGGGATCGGTTCGCCGGCCGGGTGGTGCACGGCGGTGTTGAGCGCGACGACTCCCGCGAGCAGTGCCGGGTGGTCGACCGCCCAGCCGAGCGAGACCACGCCGCCCCAGTCGTGGCCGAGGGTGACGACCGGGCCCTCGAGGCCCAGCGCGTCGGTGAACGCGCCGAGATCGCGCACGCGCTGCGCGAGGGCGCGCGGCGCACCGGTGCGGGCCGAGAACCCCATGTCGAGCTGGTCGACGGCGATCACGCGCCAGGCCGGCTGCCCCTCCTCGGCCGCGCGCAGCGAGGCCGACACGAGGCGCCGCCAGAGGTAGGACCAGGTCGGGTTGCCGTGCACCGCGAGGATCGTGCCGACGACCTCGACACCGAGCCGCGCGAGCTCATCGCCGGTGTCGAGGTAGTGCCACTCGTGCGCGGCATCGGTCTGCCGGTCGGCGACGACGCATGTGCGACTGAAGCGGACGTCGAGACCGGGGAGGCCCGCGAGGGCCTCGGCGACCGCGCCGTTCACCAGGCGAGTTCCATCATCGCGGTGTTGAGCCCCGAGCCGACGCCCATGAGCAGCACCCGGTCGCCCCGCTGCAGGGTCGCTTGCTCTTCGACGAGGGTGATGGGGACGGATGCCGGGCCGATGTTGCCGAGCCGGGGGAACGTCGTCGGCACGCGGTCCCTGTCGAGGTTCACCGCCTTAACGATGGCGTCGGTGTGCACCGACGAAACCTGGTGCGTGATGTAGCGGTTCATCGACTTCCAGTCCCACTCCGCCGCCGCCTCTTTCCACGCCGACACGACGAGCGCGAGGCCGCCCTTCAAGAGCGCTTTGGCATCGGTGAACATGCCGTCGACGCTGCCGACGCAGAGGCGGTGGAATTCGGTGGCGGCACGCGTCACGCCGCCGAGGATGCGGTGGCCCGCGGGGTGCTCGTCGGCGCGCCCCAGCACCGCCGCGGCGGACCCCGAACCGAGGGTGAGGGAGGCGAACTCGCTCAGGAAGCCGGCGCGGCCGCTCTCGGACTGCAGTAGTCGCTCGATCGTGTTGACCTGGATCTCATCGGCGTCCTCGCCGGCGACCACGATGGCGTAACGGATCTGGCCGGAATCGATCATCGTCGCCGCGAGCGACATGCCGTTGATGAACCCGAGGCAGGCGTTGGCGATGTCGAAGTTGATGGCCGAGCTCGGCAGGTCCAGGCCGTGGTGCAGGGCCACGGCCACGGAGGGCTCGAGGTTCGTGCGCGTGACCGAGGTGTTGATCAGCAGGCCGACCTCGGATGGGCTGACCCCGGCATCCGCGAGCGCTTGCTTACCCGCGGCGATCGTGGCGGCGTCGACGGTTTCGCCCGCCGCCCAGTTGCGCCGCTCGAGCACTCCGGCGACGCGCTTCAGCATTCCGCTGTGGAGCCGGAGGCGCTTGAGCGAGGGCGCGAGACGCTCCTCGATGTCGTCCGAGGTGGTCACCCG
>NZ_JANJFJ010000388.1:0-4089 GCF_024626565.1 Microbacterium sp. zg.Y909 | reverse complement strand
AGGGGGGGATCATCGAGGATCCGCGATCGGTCTCGGTCAACACCGGCTTCACCGTCGCCGGCGTGATCTCCCTCATCGGTCTCATCGGCGCCGCCATCGGCGCGGTCGGCACGCTCCGCGCCGCCATGCGGATGATCGCTGACCGGGTCACCGAAGACCTCATGATCGTGTGGGTGCTGCTGCGCAACCTCGCCCTGGCGATCGGCATCGGGCTGGGGCTCGCGGCGTCCGCTGCGATCACCTTCCTCGGCACTGCCGGACTGGCGATCGTCGCCGACTGGCTCGGCGTCTCCTCGTCGTCGACGCTGCTCGAGATCGGCGGGCGGGTGCTCACGATCGTCGTGGTCTTCGTTCTCGACACCGTCATCGTCGCCGTCTCGTTCCGGGTGCTGTCTGGGCTGCGCCCCTCCGCCAGGGCCCTGTGGAGCGGCGCCCTGCTGGGCGGCTTCGGGCTGACCGTGCTGCAGGTGCTGTCCGGGCTGTTCGTCGGCGGCGCCTCGGCCAACCCCCTGCTGGCGACGTTCGCCTCGCTCATCGCGCTGCTGCTCTGGTTCAACCTGTCGGCCCAGGTGATGCTGATCGCGAGCGCCTATATCGTCACCGGCGTGGAGGAGGAGAGCGACCGCGTCCGCGCCCGATACGGGGCGAAGACCTTCACGCAGCGTCGCGTCCGCCGCGCCGAGAACGCCGTCATGGTCGCCTCCGGTGAGCTGACGGCCGCACGCGATGCCGAAGCCGAAGAGCGCAAGAAGGCGGCGGAGAAGGAAGCCGAAGACGCCCGCCAGAAGGCGGACGCATGAGCCTGACGCCCGCCTACACCGCCGCCCAGGTGCGGGCGGCTGAGGCGCCGTTGCTGGCGGCGGGGGAGCCTCTGATGGACCGCGCCGCGGCGGCCCTGGCGACGGTGCTCCGCCGCGAGCTGACTCCCGGCGGCAGGGTGCTCGTGCTCGCCGGCCGTGGTGACAACGGCGGCGACGCGCTGCTGGCCGCCGCGGCGCTTGCTGGGGAGGGCGTCGGCGTCGTCGTGCTGCAGACGGCGGATGCCGCCCACGACCGGGGCCTCGGCACCGCCCTGGCCGCAGGCGCCCGCCCGGTCACCCTGCAGCAGGCGGGTGCCGCCGACCCCGCCTACGACCTCGTCGTGGACGGCATCGTCGGCATCGGCGCCTCGGCGGACCCTTCGCTGCGTGGCGGCGCGCGCGAGGCCGTCACGCAGCTGCTGCCCGCGGTGCGCTCGGGCCGCTCCCGCGTCGTGGCGGTCGACATCCCCAGTGGCGTGCAGCCCGACGACGGCACCGTCGGCGACGATGTGGTGCTGCCGGCGGCGGTCACCGTGACCTTCGGCGCGGTCAAGGCCGGGCTGATCCGGGGTGCCGGCGCCGACCTTGCCGGTCGCGTCGTGCTCGTCGACCTGGGTCTGAACCTGCCAGAGGAGCACGCCGTGGCGGCCGGCGACGTCGAGCGCTTCGCCGACATCGCCTGAACGGTCGGGCTGCCGAGCGTCGCAACCACCGGCGGAAAGGGGGGAGTGGTTCACGCACCCCCGCCAGGGTGGGTAGCGTCGTAGTCGTGGCCCAACAGTTCGAGACAAACAGCACCTCCCCCTCTGCGCACCGCGCGACGCACCCGCTGGCCATCGCGCCGGTGGCTCCGCCCGCGCCGACGGTGGACGGATTCGTGCAGGAGTTCCTGCAGAACCTCAACCTCGAGCGAGGGGTGACGCTGTCGGCATCCACCGCCAACGACCGCTACGTCGCCCTTGCCACCACCGTGCGGGACTATCTCGTCGCCCGGTGGCTGGAAGACCGGCGGGCTCAGCGCGAGTCGCACGCGAAGACCGTCTGCTACCTCTCAGCCGAGTACCTGCTGGGGCGCCAGCTCGACAACAACCTGCTCGCCGCAGACCTGACCGACGTCGCGACCGAGGCGCTGGCCGCGTGCGGAATCGACATCGACGAGCTCCGCGCGATCGAGGTCGAGCCGGGGCTCGGCAACGGCGGCCTGGGGCGGCTTGCGGCGTGCTTCATCGACTCGCTCGCCACGATGGGCGTGCCCAACGTCGGCTACGGCATCCGCTACGAATACGGCATCTTCCGCCAGACGTTCGTCGACGGCCAGCAGGTCGAGCAGCCCGACGCCTGGCTCGCGCTCGGCTCGCCGTGGGAGTTCCCCCACCCCGAAGCGGCCCAGACGGTCTCGTTCGGCGGTCGCACCGAGACCTATGACGACGGCGGCGTCACCCGCTCCCGCTGGATCCCGGACTGGAGCGTCCGGGCCGTGCCGTACAACTACATGGTGCCGGGCTACCACAACGGGCGCGTCAACACCCTGCGGCTGTGGTCCGCCGTGGCGACCGATGCCTTCGACCTGCGCATCTTCAACGCCGGCGACTACGAAGAGGCCGTGCGCGCGCAGACCTACGCCGAGAACATCTCCAAGGTCCTCTACCCCGAGGACTCCACGCCCCAGGGCAAGCAGCTGCGGCTGCAACAGCAGTACTTCTTCGTCGCGGCATCCATCGCCGACATCCTCGACGACCTCGGCGACGCCGACCTTCGGACCCTCCCCGACCGGGTCGCCTTCCAGCTCAACGACACACACCCCGTCATCGCCGTGCCCGAGCTCATGCGGGTACTCGTCGACGAGCGGGGCATGGACTGGGACGCCGCGTGGGAGATCACGCAGCAGTGCTTCGGCTACACCTGTCACACGCTCTTGCCCGAGGCTCTCGAGACCTGGCCGGTGGACCTGCTGGGGCGGCTGCTGCCGCGCCATCTGGAGATCATCTTCCACATCAACGCCGACTTCCTCGCCGCGGTGCGCGAGGCGTACCCGGACGACGAGATGCGCGTGCGCGACATGTCGATCATCGCGGAGTTCCCCCAGCGCTCGGTGCGGATGGCATATCTGGCGACCGTCGCCGCCTCGAAGGTCAACGGCGTGGCCGAGCTGCACTCGCAGCTGCTGCGCGACACGGTGCTGCACGACTTCAATGAGTTCTTCCCCGGCAAGTTCACCAACGTCACCAACGGCGTGACGCCCCGCCGCTTCCTGAGGCTGGCCAACCCAGAACTGTCCTCCCTCATCACCGCGGCCATCGGCGACGGGTGGGTCACCGACCTCGATCGCCTGCGCGAACTCGAGCCGTTCGCCGAGGATGCCGAATTCCGTGCCGCCTTCGCCGACGTCAAGGCGGCGAACAAGCGCCGGTTGCACGAGGTGCTGCGCGCCCGCGATGGGTTCGAGATCAGCGACGGCCACATGCTCGATGTCATGGTCAAGCGTCTGCACGAGTACAAGCGGCAGACGCTCAAGCTCCTGCACGTCGTGACGCTCTACGAGGGCGTCCTCTCCGGCCGCCTGGACGTGTCCGCCCTGCAGCCGCGCACGGTGATCTTCGGTGCCAAGGCGGCGCCGGGCTACGCGATGGCCAAGCGCATCATCCACCTCATCAACGCCGTCGGATCGGTCGTGAACACGGATTCGCGTCTGGAGGGGCGACTGCAGGTGCTCTTCCCGCCGAACTACAACGTCACCCTCGCCGAGCGCGTGATCCCCGCCGCCGACCTCTCCGAGCAGATCTCGCTCGCCGGCAAGGAGGCCTCGGGCACCGGCAACATGAAGTTCGCCCTCAACGGAGCGCTCACGATCGGCACCGACGACGGCGCGAACATCGAGATCCGCGAGCTCGTCGGCGATGAGAACTTCTTCCTCTTCGGCATGAGCGAGCCCGAGGTCGAGGCGCTCGCTGTCGCCGGCTACCGGCCGAGCGAGTACTACCAGAGCGACGACGACCTGCGCCGTGCGATCGATCTCATCGCATCCGGCGCGTTCTCGGGCGGTGACCCGTCGGTGTTCGAGCCGATCGTGTCGAACCTGCTCTACGACGACCGCTTCATGGTGCTGGCCGACTATCGGTCGTACATCGACGCGCAGGCGCGGGTGGATGCCGCGTACGGCGACCGCGACGCGTGGACCCGGTCGGCGATCCTCAACGTCGCCCGCACGGGGTTCTTCTCCTCGGACCGGTCGATGCGCGAGTACATCGACCGCATCTGGCACGTCCCCGCGGTCGACTGAGGGCGGGGC
>NZ_JANJFJ010000387.1:0-4094 GCF_024626565.1 Microbacterium sp. zg.Y909 | reverse complement strand
GCGCGTCCTCTCTCAATCGGATGTCAGGAGCTGCAATGGACCTCACGCCACGCGAGATCGACAAGCTGTACGTCTACCAGGTCGCGGAACTCGCGCGACGCCGCCGAGATCGCGGCACGAAGCTCAACGTCAGTGAGGCGATCGCCCTCGTGACGGAGGGGGTTCTCGAAGCCGCCCGTGACGGCAAGACCGTCTCGGACTGCATGGAGCTGGGAAAGAAAATCGTCACGGTCGACCAGTGCATGCCCGGCGTCCGTGAACGAGTGACGCTTCTGCAGGTCGAAGCGACATTCCCCGACGGCACGAAACTGGTCTCCTGCCACGACCCCATCGGCGGCTGAGGAGATGACGGGCGCCACCGGAGTGCAGATCGTCCTCGTCGGCGGGCACGAGAGCGACGACGCGCGCGACCTCGAGCGGTTCGAGCCGCTCGTGGACGGCGCGCGCACCACGGTCGCGGGCCGGGCGCTGCACAACATCGTCAGCGCCGCGCTCGACCACGGCGACCCCGTCGTGGTGCTCCCGATGACCTTCGGGCGGGACCCCGCCATGGTCGCCGACGCGGCCAAGACGCTCCGCTGGCTGAACCGTACGCACGCTGGGCGGATCGCGCTGACCGCCCCCTTCGGGCAGATCGACCATCTCACCGCCTGGTTGCGCACCGCGGCCAATCGGGCGAGCCTCGTCGATCCGGCATCCGCTCTGCTCATCGTCGCGCCGCACTCCAACCCGTTCGACGAGGCGGAGCTGCACCGCGTGGGCTATCTCGTCGCCACGCACGGCGCGCTCGACGAGGTGGCGGTGGCGATCGCCGACGACGGCGCACAGCTCTCCGCGGCAGCGGCGCGGCTGCGCCGGCTCGGCGCGACGCGCATCGTGGCGGTTCCTGCGGGATTCGCCGCCTCGCTGCCCGCCGCGGACGTCGAATTCGGCGGGCCGGTGATGAGCGACGCATCGATCGTGCGGGTGATCGGCACCCGGGTGCGCGACGCGCTCGCCGCCCTCGATGCCGGCGACGACGGCATCGACACGGGGCTCCTCGCCGACCACGGCCACGGGTACGCCCACTCGCACGCGTTCGAGGGCGAGGCTCACGCCCACCCGCATCCGCACGACCACGCCGACGGAACGCGGCACTCCCACACGCACGGGGGCCTGCACGCCCACGTGCATCACCCTCACGACAGCGACGCGTTGGCGCTCTCCGACGCACACCACGACCACGACCACTGACTCGTAACCGGAGGGAACATCATGCTCAGCAGACGCCCCAGCTACCACCACGGTGCCGACACCATCGAGATCAACGAGGGCCGGCCCTCGGTGACGATGAACGTCACGAACACCGGCGACCGGCCGGTGCAGATCGGCTCGCACTTCCACTTCTTCGAGGTCAATTCGGCCATGCTCTTTCCGCGTGAGCAGGCGTGGGGCATGCACCTGGACATCCCCGCCGGCAGCGGGGTGCGTTTCGAGCCCGGAGAGACCAAGCAGGTCACCCTGGTCGCCTTCGCCGGTGCCCGCCGCATCGTGGGGTTCAACGGGTTCGTCAACGGCGGCCTCGATGCGGAGCAGACCAAGGCGAACGCGATGAGGATGCTCGCCGAGCGCGGGTACCAGAACGGCGAGGCCAACAGCGGCGGGAATGCGAGCCCGGCGACGGCGAAGAAGTCGTCCGGTAACTCGAAAGCAGACAACAACGCATCCGGAAGCAAGAAGGGGAGCAACTAGCCATGGCCATCATCTCCAAGAAGCAGTACACGGACCTCTTCGGCCCGACCGTCGGCGACCGCGTGCATCTGGCAGACACGAACCTCGTCATCGAGATCGAGAAGGACTACGCCGCTGACAGCTACGGCGACGAGGTCGTGTACGGCGGCGGCAAGTCCGCCCGCGACGGCATGGGATCAGACCCTCAGGCCAGCTCCTCGCAGGGATCGCTCGACCTCGTGATCACGAACGTGATCGTGATGGATGCCATCCTCGGCATCGTCAAAGCAGACATCGGCGTGCGGGACGGCAAGATCGCCGGCATCGGCAAGTCCGGCAACCCGCAGACGCAGAAGGGCGTCGATCCGCACCTCGTCGTCGGCCCCGGCACCGAGGTGATCGCCGGTGAGCACCTCATCGCCACCGCCGGCGCGATGGACCCGCACGTGCACTTCATCTCCCCCCAGCAGGTGTACAACGCGCTGTCCAACGGCATCACCACGCTCTTCGGCGGTGGGACCGGCCCGACCGACGGCACCAACGGCACGACCTGCACGCCGGGCACGTGGAACATCCACCGCATGCTGCAGGCATGGGACGACCTCCCCATCAATGTGGGCATCCACGGCAAGGGCAACAGCTCGCTGCCGCAGGCGCTCATCGACCAGGTGGAAGCCGGCGCGGGTGGGCTGAAGGTGCACGAGGACTGGGGAACGACTCCGGCCGCCATCGACATGGCGTTGCAGATCGCCGACGAGTACGACATCCAGGTCGCCATCCACACCGACAGCCTGAACGAGTCGGGATTCGTGGAGAACACCATCTCGGCGATCAATGGCCGGACGATCCACACGTACCACACCGAGGGTGCCGGCGGTGGACACGCCCCGGACATCATGAAGATCGCGGGGCAGTCCAACGTGCTGCCGTCCTCGACGAATCCCACCCTGCCCTACACGGTCAACTCCGTCGACGAGCTGCTGGACATGGTGATGGTGTGCCACCACCTCTCGTACGACGCCCCGGAGGACGTCGCGTTCGCCGACTCCCGGGTGCGCGCCGAGACGATCTCGGCAGAGACCGTGCTGCAGGACATGGGCGTCATCTCCATGTTCTCGTCGGACTCGCAGGCCATGGGCCGTATCGGCGAGTCGGTGACGAGGGCGTTCCAGACGGCGCACCACTGCAAGGACAAGCGCGGCAAGCTGCCGGAGGATGCCGAGGACAACGACAACTTCCGGGTGCTGCGGTACCTCGCGAAGGTGACGATCAACCCCGCGATCACCCACGGCATCTCGGACTACGTCGGCTCGCTCGAGCCCGGCAAGATGGCCGACATCGTGCTGTGGCCGGTGGACACGTTCGCGGCGAAGCCGAAGGTGGTCATCAAGGGCGGCCTGATCAACTGGGGTCTGATGGGCGACCCCAACGCCTCGCTGCCCACGCCCCAGCCGGTGTACTTCCGGCCGGCGTTCGGTGCCCTGCCGCAGCCGCTGCACGCGACGCGGGCGACGTTCGTGTCGAAGGTGTCGATCGAGAAGGGGGTGCCGGAGATGCTCGGGCTGAAGAGCCAGATCCTCCCGGTGCGCAACACCCGATCGATCGGCAAGAGCAGCATGGTGCGCAACAGCGAGACCCCGGAGGTCACGGTCGATCCGGAGACCTACCGGGTGTCGCTGGATGGGGTCCCGGCAGAGATCGAACCGGCCCAGGCGCTGCCGCTGACCCAGCTGTTCTTCCTCGCATGATCGCCCCGATATGACGATCATGACCACGAGTGCGGGGTCGGCGGTGGCACCGCTGCTGGTCGGCCTGCAACTGACCGACTCCGCATTCCCCAGTGGCTTCTACACGATGTCGCACGGCCTGGAGGGGTTCCACCAGGCCGGGCTCGTGGATGCCGGCACGGTGGGCGACCTGCTCGAGGACCTGTTGATCTCCTCTGTGGGGCCGGGTGACGCCACGGCGCTCGCTCGGGCGCACGGATGTGCGTCCCGCGGCGAGTGGGATGCCGTGGCCGAGGTCGACCGGGTGCTGTTCGCGTCGAAGCTGAACGCGGAGCTGCGCACGTCCAGCGTGCGCAGCGGAAGGCAGCTGGCCGACATCACCGCGGAGATCTTCGAGGGGACGCCTGGTGCCGACGACATCGCGGCCTGGGCCGCCCGGGTGAAGCAGCGCCGCACGCCGGGCTGTCAGCCCGTCGTGACGGCGGTCTGCTACGCGGCGGAACGGGTGCCCATCGCCGCGGCGGTGGCGGCGGACCTCTTCGCCTTCGCGGCGAGCTACGCGTTCGCCGCTCTGCGTCTGCGCCTGGCCGACCACCGGTCGGCGCAGGTGATGATCCGGCGGGTGCACCCGGTCATCGAGGCGGTGACCGAAGACGC
>NZ_JANJFJ010000386.1:0-4099 GCF_024626565.1 Microbacterium sp. zg.Y909 | reverse complement strand
TCATCAACCTGATGTGGCAGTGCGTGTTCGTCTTCCTGCCGCTCATGGTGGCCTACAACGCCTCGCAGAAGATCGGCGCCGACCCCTGGGTCGGCTTCGCGATCATGGCGGTGGTGATGCTGCCGGGATTCCTGGCGCTCGGGCAGGATGCCACCGCGCAGCAGATCGTCTTCCTCGGCTCGGAGATCACCACGGTGCCGGTCTTCGGCATCCCGCTGACCATCTTCGACTACAACTCGCAGGTGTTCCCGCCGCTGCTGATGGCCGCCGTTCTCGGGCCGTTGTGGAAGGGGCTGAAGAAGATCATCCCCGACAACCTGCACCTCATCTTCGTGCCGTTCCTGGCGATGCTGGTGATGATCCCGCTGACGGCCTTCCTGATCGGACCCATCGGCGTCTACGCCGGTGCGGGGCTGGCGAACCTGCTCAGCTCGATCAACAACTTCTCGCCGCTGATCTTCGCCATCGTCATTCCGCTGGCCTACCCGTTCATGGTGCCGCTGGGACTTCACTGGCCGGTCAACGCGATCATGCTGCTGAACATCCAGACGCTCGGATACGACTTCATCCAGGGCCCGATGGGCGCCTGGAACTTCGCCTGCTTCGGGGCGACGGCGGCCGTGCTGGTGCTGGCGTGGCGCGAGCGCGACCAGGTGATGAAGCAGACCGCGACCGGTGCCCTCGCCGCCGGCCTTCTCGGTGGCATCTCGGAACCGTCGCTGTACGGCATCCATCTGCGCTTCAAGCGGATCTATCCGCGCATGCTCGTGGGCTGCTTCGTGGGTGGACTCATCATCGGCATCGGCGGTGGGGTGCGCACCGAGGCGTTCGTCTTCACATCGCTGCTGACCATCCCCGCCTTCCAGCCGCTGGCGCTGTACGGCATCGCGGTGGCGGCCGCGTTCATCACCTCGATGACCCTCGTGATGCTCTCCGGCTACAAGCCGAAGGAGCCGGCCGAGACGCAGGCGGCGCAGGCGGCGGCGACCGCCCCCGCTGGCACTGCGCCGGTCGGTCCAGTGGTGATCGACGCCGGGAACGCGCCCGAGGTGGCGGCGGCGCTGGAGATCATGTCGCCGATGGATGGGACGGTGGTGGCGCTGTCGCAGGTGCCCGATCCGGTCTTCGCAGGCGGGACCATGGGCCCCGGTGTCGCGATCGAACCCACCGGCGACACCGTGTATGCCCCCGGCGAGGGCGTGGTCGCCGTGGCGCAGACCACCGGGCATGCCTTCGGGCTGGTGCTCGACGGCGGCATCGAATTGCTCATCCACGTCGGCATCGACACCGTGAATCTCAAGGGCGAGGGGTTCGACGTGAAGGTCTCGAACGGCCAGCGCATCGAGCTCGGCACACCGCTGGTGACGTTCGACCGGTCCGTGATCGAGAAGGCCGGCTACCCGCTCATCACCCCGGTGATCGTTCTCAACGCAGATCAGTTCGAAACGGTCGACCCCATGGCGCTCGGTCCGACGACGGCGGGCGCGCCGCTGCTCGTCATCGAGACGAAGGCGAGCGCCACGACCTAGGCGCCTGTCGGGTCGGGCGGGCCGCCCGCACGCTTCACCGCGCGCGAGGCGTTTCGAACAGTGCGGCGTGTCCAGCCCAGCCCGACTCGGTGGGCAGCGCCCGCAGGCCGCGGCTCGCGAGCGCCATGGCCGTCGCCACCGCGCACAGTGCGGCGCAGAAGAGCAGCGTGCCCTCGCGGCCGGCCCAGGTGAGGCCGAATCCCGCGATCAGGGGTGCCAGCGGCATCGCGCCGATCGCCAGCACCGTGCTCGCGCTGTTCACCCGGCCCAGCAGCTCGCTCGGAACCGCGACCATGGAGTAGCCCATCAGCGCGGCGTTGAGCGCCGGCAGCAACAGGACGGACGCGGCGAGGACGCCGACGATCGCCCACACCGATTCCAGCTGAGACAGCACCGCCACGCCGGCGGTCGCGACGGCGAGCCCGGCGATCGCGAGCACGCCGGCCCGCACGCGGGGAACGAGGGTGGGCGCGGCCACCGCCCCCACCAGCATCGCCACGCCGGCCCCGGCGGACAGCCAGCCGATGACGGCAGGGGAGTGTCCAGCCTGCTGCATCGCATACAGCACGGTCGTGAGGCCCGCGTTGAATCCGAGGTTGATGATCGTGGAGATGAAGAGGACCGCGCGCAGATCCTCGCGGCCGAAGAGCCACGCGAAGGCGGTGCGCATCTCGCCGACAGCGCTCGTCTTCTTCTGTGCCGTGGTGGCGGGCGCGGCCTCCACAACGGCGTCGGTGGCCGCCGCGGGGGAGGGATGCGCGACGGGCCGCGTGTGGCGCAGCATCCAGGCCGTGATCGCGGCGATCAGGTGGGCGAGCATCATGACGGCGCCGATCAGCCAGCCGCCGACGGCCAGCAGTGCTCCGCCGAGCGGCCCGCCGGCCAGTTGCAGTGCGGCATCCCGAGCCTGATTCGCCGCCTGCGCGCGCCCCATGGCGGCGTCCGGGACGATCTGCTTGATCGCGCTCTCGCCGGCCACGTCGAAGAGGCCCCCGCGGGCGCCGAGGAGAAGCGTGAGCACCAGCAGGGTGGCGAACGTGAGCGACCCGCCGAACGCGAGCACGGTGAACGCCAGCGACAGCACCACGCCGAGCGTGGCGCCGAGGATCATCAGTGCGATGCGCGGATGCCGGTCGGCGAGCACCCCGCCGTACAGCGTCGTGACCGCGAGCACTGTGCCGCCGACCGCGCCGACGATCCCGGCCTGGGCGGGGTCGTCGGTGACGATCAGGGTGAGCAGCGGCAGCGCGAAGGCGAACAGCGCGTCGGCCAACCCCTTGCTCGTGTCGCTGGCGAGCCAGATCAGGTAGCGGCGGTTGCGCCAGAGGCTGTGGCGGGCTGCGGACGTCGTGGTCATGCGGCCAGAATAGATGCGCAACGAACATTGCGCAACATTACATGCGCAATAACTCGTGCCCAACTGGCCTGGATACACTCGATCCATGGTCGACGACGGCGGGACAGCGCGCGGCGCGGTGATGACCTCCGCGATGCTCAAGGCGATGTCGCATCCGCTGCGGCGGCGCATCATGAAGGTTCTCGCGGCGCGCGACTACGCGCGGGCCGCCGATATCGCCGCCGACTTGGACGAGCCGGCGAACAGCGTCAGCTTCCACCTGCGGTCGCTCGCCGATGCGGGGCTCGTCGTAGAGGCGCCCGAGCAGGCGCGCGACCGTCGCGATCGTGTCTGGACGGCCGTGAAGGGCAGTTTCGACCTCGGCAGCCCCGATCATCCCGTCGAGGACGAAGCGCTCGGCGGCACCCTGCTCGCCGCGCTGGCCCAGGAGCACACCGACATGCTGCGCCGCGTGGTCGGCTGGGCGCCGGAGTACACCGCCGGCCGCAGCGCCGGGGTGCATGGTACGTTCGCGCGCACCATGCTCCGCCTGAGCGAGCAGGAGTTCGTCGACCTGCTGGAGCGGATCAGCACGGCGATCGAGCAGGCGCGCGAGGCGCACGACACGACCGCCGCCGATGCGCGCGTCTGGGAACTCGACATCATCGCGGCAGACGACACGATCTGAGCCGCCCGCCGCGACAGGTGTGGTGGTCAGCCCGCGGCGCCTTCCACCGCGTCGCGCAGGCGCGTGGCATCCGATCCGTCGCCACGGATCTCGAACGTCTTCCCGTCGACGACGAGGAGCGGGACGTGGTCGACGGGGGTGTCGGAGCCGACGACCTCGCCGATCCAGTGGTCGTTGCTCGCCTGCACCCAGTCGGCCATGGTCAGGCCCTCGACGCCGGCGGTGAGGTCCGCCGCAATCCCCGCTTCGGTGGCGTAGGCCAGCAGGTCGGCGTCGCTCGGGGCGCCGTCGGCATCCACCTGGTTCTCCTGCAGCAGCGCGTACAGCGGCAGCACGGCATCGGTCTCGCCCGCCTCTGCGGCGAGCGCGAGGATGTTCGCCCCGCGGGTGGAGTAGTCGGTGGTGTCTCCGCGCTTCTCGCTGACGTAGTTCATCGGGTGCAGCGACAGCGTGATCGTGCCGTCGGCCACCCAGGCCTCGAGGTCGTCACCCGTGGTCTCTTCGAGCACGGCGCAGTACGGGCAGGAGAGGTCGGTCCACAGCTCC
>NZ_JANJFJ010000385.1:0-4132 GCF_024626565.1 Microbacterium sp. zg.Y909 | reverse complement strand
GCCGCTGAGGCCGCCGCCGAGGACGCTGTCGAGGAGCCCGCGAAGTCGGAGTGATCGCGTAGGCCGGTTCGCGCCGGCCGTGCACGTCGAGGCCCGCCCCTGGTTCGCCAGGAGCGGGCCTCGCGGCGTGTGCGGGGTGGTTGCGGGGCCGGCGGCGCGTCGCAACTCCTCAAATCGGGGCCGCGCGTCGCCGGACGGGCCCGTTTCGGCCGTTCCGGTGCGGTTCTTGAGGAGTTAGGCCGCGCGGTCCGCCGGGACCGTGCCGCCGCGCGGCCGGTGGCCTCGCGGGATCAGGCGGCCCCCACGGCGTCGCAACTCCTCAAACCGGGGCCGCGCGTCGCCGGACGGCCCCGCTTCGGCCGCTCCGGTGCGGTTCTTGAGGAGTTAGCGCGGACGCGGGCGCGGGGTCAGGCGGCCCCCGCGCCGCCCGGCGTCAGCAGATCGCGAGGCGCACGATCCCGCCGACGACGCAGGCCCACAGCAGGCTGGCGAGGGTGCCGACGATGAAGCGCTCGCGCGCGGCGGGAGTGGCCAGCTCCGAGAACCGGCCGATGCCCTTGAGGGCGACGACGACCGCGATCGCCTCGGGGAAGCCGGCGATGATGCCGAGCACCACCCCCAGCCGTTCGAGGTAGCCGATCGTGGTGCCGCCCCGCAGGATCTCCTGCATCGCGCCCGGGTCGTCCCCGGCATCCGGACGTGCGGACACGAGGATGCCGCCGGCGATGCCTTCGCGCACGGTGCCGTGCGTCGCGATCGCGAGTACCCGGCGCACGACCGGGTCTCCGCCGAGCACGGCCAGCACGACCGCGGGCAGCGCGACGACGAGCCCGAAGAGCCCCGGTACGTTCCACGGGATCACCGTGACGACCAGTAGACACAGCACGAGGATGCCGGCGGCGATCGCGAGGGTGGTGTTCCTGGGCCGGCGGAGGTTCACCACGACGAGGGCCAGGGCCGCGCCGAGCGCGACGAACAGGAAGATCGACACGAACGCGGCGAGGAGCGTTTCGGGGAACACGACGGGCATGGCGCACAGTCTCGCACGCACCTCCCGCACGCCCGCGAGAATCGCCTCTTGCCCCGACGTGTCGCTGTGGCCATCCTCTGACCATGGCGAAAATGGAGCATTTCGAGATCCCCGCAGACGACATCGGTCGCGCGCAGGCGTTCTACCGGGAGGTCCTCGGGTTCGAGTACGAACCGTGGGGCGACGACATGGGCGTGCTGCGACAGCCCGAAGGCGAGGGCGTCAACGGCGACCTGCATCAGCGCGGCACCGCGCCGCACCCGACCGTGGTCTTCACCGTCGACCGCATCGAGGACACCGTGGCTCTCGCGGTGGCCCGCGGCGGCGAGCTACTGGGGGCGATCCAACCGCTCGACGAGACGTCGCGGTGGGCGTACATCCGCGACAGTGAGGGAAACCTGATCGGCCTGTACGACGAAGTCTCGGCGGCCTGACCGGCCCGGCTGACGGGCCCAGCCCGCCGCCCCGGCGCTGGTAGCCTGAAGCGCGTGTCCACCGAAGCCTTGACGGTCGCAGAACCCGCCATCGACCCCTCGTTCGAGAACGTGTGGGACGAGCTGGTCTGGCGCGGCCTCGTGCACGTGTCCACCGATCAGCAGGCGCTGCGGGAGCTCCTCGCAGGCGACCCGATCACGTACTACTGCGGCTTCGACCCCACCGCTCCGAGCCTGCACCTGGGCAACCTCGTGCAGCTGCTGCTGCTGCGACGCATCCAGCTGGCCGGGCACCGCCCGCTCGGGCTCGTCGGCGGCTCGACCGGGCTGATCGGAGACCCGCGGCCCTCGGCGGAGCGCACCCTGAACACCCCCGAGGTCGTCGCCGAGTGGGTGACGCGGCTGCGCGGCCAGGTCGAGCGCTTCCTGAGCTTCGAGGGCGACAACGCCGCCCGCATCGTCAACAACCTCGACTGGACAGCGCCGCTGAGCGCCATCGACTTCCTCCGCGAGGTCGGCAAGCACTACCGCGTCGGCACGATGCTCAAGAAGGACGCGGTCGCAGCGCGGCTGAACTCGGATGCCGGCATCAGCTACACCGAGTTCAGCTACCAGATCCTGCAGGGCATGGACTACCTCGAGCTCTACCGCCAGTACGGCTGCGTGCTGCAGACCGGCGGCAGCGACCAGTGGGGAAACCTGACGAGCGGCACGGATCTCATCCACCGCGTCGAGGGCGTCTCGGTGCACGCGATCGGCACGCCGCTGATCACCAACAGCGACGGCACCAAGTTCGGCAAGAGCGAGGGCAACGCCATCTGGCTCGACCCCGAGATGTGCAGTCCGTACCGGATGTACCAGTTCTGGCTGAACACCGAAGACGCCGATGTGGTGACGCGCCTCAAGATCTTCACGTTCCTCACCCGCGACCAGATCGCCGAGTACGAGCGGCTGGTGGCCGAGGAGCCGTTCCGCCGGGCTGCGCAGAAGCGGCTCGCGCTCGAGGTGACGACCCTGGTGCACGGGCCGGAGGCGACCGCGGCGGTCGTTGCGGCATCCGAGGCGCTGTTCGGCAAGGGTGATTTGACGGCGCTGGATGCCGCAACCCTCCGCTCCGCCCTCGAAGAGCTGCCGAACGCCCAGGTCACGGGCCAAACGACGGTCGCGCAGGCGCTCGTCGACACCGGGCTCACCACGAGCCTGTCCGAAGCGCGTCGCGCGGTCGCGCAGGGCGGGGTCACGCTCGACGGCATCCGCGTCGAAGACGACTCGACGCAGGTGACCGGCAGTCTGCCGGGCGGGGTGTCGGTGCTGCGGCGCGGCAAGAAGACGCTCGCAGGACTCTTCGTCTCACCGACTGCGGGCTGAGCGCGGCGGCGACGGGCTGGTCGAGGGATGCCGTTCACTCCGAGCCATGCCCTCGTCGCGCTGCCTTTCGTGCGCACGCCGCTCGTTCCGGCGGCCATCGCCATCGGGGCGATGACGCCCGATCTCCCGCTGTTCGTGCGGGGGACGCCCCTGACCTACGCGGCGACGCATTCCTGGGGTGGTCTCGCGCTCACCGTGCTCGTCGCCCTCGGGCTGCTGATGGTGTGGCGATGCCTGCTGCGTCCGGCCGTGCGCGAACTGTCGCCGCGGTGGCTCGCCGCGAGGCTGCCCGCGGAGTGGGACATGCCGGCGGGTCCGGCCGCCCGGGATGCCGTGGGGCTGCTGCCTGGCAACTCCCGGGGGAGGGGCTACCCCGTGCTGCTGGTGGCCTCGCTGCTGCTGGGAGTCCTCAGTCACATCGCGTGGGATGCCTTCACGCACCGGGGTCGGTGGGGCGTCGCTTTGATCCCCGGGCTCGACGGAATGTGGGGGCCTTTCACCGGTTTCCGCTGGATCCAGTACGTCTCGGGTGTGGTGGGACTCGCCATCATCGGAGTGTGGGCGCTGCTCTGGCTGCGACGCCGCGCGGCCGGCATGCTCGCTGCGCGCGTGCTCCCCGCCCTCGTGCGCTGGGCATGGTGGCTGTCGCTGCCGATCACCCTGGTCGCGGCGTGGGGGATCGGGCTGGCGCTCTTCGGCCCGTTCACCGAGCAGTTCACCGTCGCGCATCTGGCCTATCGCGTGCTGCCGCCGGCGTGCGGGCTGTGGGGAGCGATGACCCTGGGCCTCGCCATCGTGGTGCAGATGCTCCGATCGCGCGCGGGCACGGGCGACGCGGCGCCGGCTTCGGTGGGCTCGACTTCCGCGTGATTACGGGCGACACGCCCGGGAGGCGAGCCCGATTTGCCCGACCCCCGGATCCCACGTATTGTTTTCTCTGTTGGCCCCAAAGGGGAAAGCGAAGAGGCCGGAAGGCCCCGCTTCCTCTCATGCAGTCAACATCCCCCACACTGGTTCACCTCGCAGAGGCTGTGCTAGTATGGGACTCCGGTTCGAAGGAACCAGGTCAGGGACCACTGCTCGGCGAAAGCCCGGCGAAGCGCCGACCTCAGAACTTCTAACCACACAACACGATCACACGCCCTTCGGGTAAGGCTCTACAGGCCTGACCGGAGGAGCATCCGATCCTTGAGAACTCAACAGCGTGCACTTGTCAAATGCCAAATAACCTCGTCCCGGTTTTTACCGGGTGAGATTCCTTTGGATCAAAGTCCGATTCCCTTTGGGGGGTCGGCAACGG
>NZ_JANJFJ010000384.1:0-4133 GCF_024626565.1 Microbacterium sp. zg.Y909 | reverse complement strand
CCGAGCCGTCGGCGTTGCGGTAGTCCATGAACCACTCCGCGCCGGATGCCGCGGCCTCGCGACCCGCCTCGATCGCGGCGGAGCGCACGACGCGCAGGGTGCCGTCGCCGCCGATGCCGAACCGGCGGTCGCAGAGCACGGCGACCTGGTCGTCGCTGAGGTCCAGGGCGCCGTCGGGGTCGGCGACGATCACGAAGTCGTTGCCGGTGCCGTGGCCTTTGGTGAACGGGAGGGTCTGCGGCATCCGTCCAGTCTACGGTCGGGGCCCGCGAGACCCGGCATGTGCACCCACGGGCACGTTACGTCGCCGGGCCGCGACCCGTCGAGCCCTGTCGCGTGCACGGCGGCGTCACGCTAGCCGTCGAGCAGCGCGTCCGCCGAGGCGCCGGGCGGCACCCAGGTGACGTCGGGGTACCGCTTGAACCACGAGACCTGGCGCCGCGCGTAGCGCCGGGTGAGGGCCTGCGTCTCGGCGACGGCGTCGGCGTGCGGCATCCGCCCGTCCAGCTCCGCCAGGGCCTGAGCGTAACCGATCGCCCGTCGCGCGGTGACGCCGTCCTCCAGGCCGTCGGCGCGCAGGCGAGCCACCTCGTCGACGAGTCCGTCGGCCCACATCTGCTCGACACGGGCGTCGAGGCGGGTGACGAGCTCGTCGCGCGGCATGCGGACGCCGATGATCCTGGTGGGCTCGTGCCACAGCTGCGGTGCGTCGGGGAGGGCAGCCCCGTGGGTCGCCTCGCCGAGCTCGAGCACTTCGAGCGCCCGCACGATGCGCCGGCCGTTGCGCGGGTCGACCCGTTCCGCCGTCACCGGGTCGAGCTCCCGCAGCCGCGCGTAGAGCGCGCCGGGGCCCTCGGCGTCGAGCGTCGCCTCCAGCCGCGCACGCACCGCCTCATCGCGCGGCGGGAATCGAAAGTCGAACAGCACGCTGGAGACGTAGAGCCCCGAGCCGCCGACGAGGATCGCATCGGCGCCGCGCCGGTGGATCTCACCGATCGTCTCGCGGGCCGCACCCTGGTACCAGGCCACGGCGGCCTCATCGGCAGGGCGCAGGACGTCGAACAGGTGGTGCGGGATGCCGCGCCGCTCGGACTCGGGCAGCTTCGCGGTGCCGATGTCCATGCCGCGGTACAGCTGCATGGCGTCGGCGTTGACGATCTCCGCCGGGCGGCCTCGGTCAGCGAGGGCCTCGGCGAGGTCGAGGGAGAGCGTCGTCTTGCCGGTGCCGGTGGCGCCGACGACAGCCCACAGCCGCGGGGCGGCAGCCGCCACGTTCACCGGGATCAGACGCCGATGCGCAGCGACGGCAGCCCGAGCGACACGGCACGAGGCGCACCGGACTCGCCGGCGGGAGCGGGAACGCCGCACGACTCGGCCTGCGAGCGATCCCAGGCGTCGCCCGCGCGCGTGCGCCGAATGCGCAGGGGTGCACCGTCCGGGGCGTCCGCGAGCAGATGGAAGGGCGCCGCGTGCGTGACGACCGCGGTGACCACGTCGCCGGGGCGCGGGAGCGGGGAACCTGCGGGCACCTCGAAGTGCACGAGCCGGTTGTCCTCTGCTCGACCGGTCAGCCTGTGCGTGGCGGCATCTTTCTTGCCCTCGCCGGTCGAGACCAGCACCTGCAGCTCGCGGCCGACCTGCTTCTGGTTCTCTTCGAGGCTGATGCGGTCCTGCAGGGCGAGCAGACGCTCGTAGCGCTCCTGGACGATGTGCTTGGGCACCTGGTCGGGCATGGTCGCCGCAGGGGTGCCCTCGCGGATCGAGTACTGGAAGGTGAACGCACTCGCGAAGCGCGCCGCCTCGACGACCCGCAGGGTGTCTTCGAAGTCCGCATCGGTCTCGCCGGGGAACCCCACGATGATGTCGGTCGAGATCGCGGCGTGCGGGATGCGCTCCCGCACGCGGTCGAGGATGCCGAGGAAACGCGACGACCGATACGAGCGGCGCATCGCCTTGAGGATGCTGTCGCTGCCCGACTGCAGCGGCATGTGCAGCTGCGGCATGACCGCGGGGGTCTCGGCCATCGCGGCGATGACGTCGTCGGTGAAGGCCGCCGGGTGAGGACTGGTGAACCGGATGCGCTCGAGCCCGGGGATCTCGCCGGCCGCGCGCAGCAGCTTGCCGAACGCCTGACGGTCGCCGAACTCCACGCCGTAGGAGTTGACGTTCTGCCCGAGCAGGGTGACCTCGATCGCGCCGTCGTCGACGAGCAGGCGGATCTCGTTGAGGATGTCCCCCGGCCGACGGTCCTTCTCCTTGCCCCGCAGGCTCGGGACGATGCAGAACGTGCAGGTGTTGTTGCAGCCGACGGAGATCGACACCCAGCCGCTGTGCACCGAGTCGCGCTTGGTGGGAAGGGTCGACGGGAAGACTTCGAGGGATTCGAGGATCTCGAGCTCGGCCTCGCCGTTGTGACGCGCGCGCTCGAGCAGGCTCGGGAGCGAACCCATGTTGTGGGTGCCGAAGACGACGTCGACCCAGGGCGCCTTGCGCTGCACCGTCTCCTTGTCCATCTGCGCGAGACAGCCGCCCACAGCGATCTGCATGCCCTCGTGCTTGTCCTTGACGGACTTCAGGTGCCCCAGGGTGCCGTACAGCTTGCCGGCGGCGTTGTCACGCACGGCACAGGTGTTGATCACGACCACGTCGGCCTCGGTGCCGGCGTCGGCGCGCACGTAGCCGGCGCTCTCGAGCGATCCGGAGAGCCGCTCGGAGTCGTGGACGTTCATCTGGCATCCGAAGGTGCGCACCTCGTACGTGCGCGACCGGCCGTCGGCGGTGTGCGCGGCGAAGGACGGCGCGATGAGCGTGGGCGAAGCGGACGGAGAGGTCATGATCTGCCCATTCTAGATTCCGTTGCCTCCACGTCGGTCGGGTGTGTGCGGCGCGCGCGTGCTCGGTCGTCACGAACGGCCCTTCACGCCCGCTGGCGGGGCCGGATGCGCCGACCGAGGGCGCGCGGCAGCACGGGGCCGGACGCCGCAGCCCCCGCACGCACGAAGCGCCGAGCCTGCGAGGGCTCGGCGCTTCGTCTATGTGCAGTGGGGCGTCAGCGGAAGCGCACGCCGCCGCCGCCACCGGTGCGGTTCTCGGCCAGTGCGGTGCGGGCCGCGGATGCGGCGACCGAACCCGGATAGCCGCGCCGGGACAGCTGCCCCACGAGGCGCCGCATCGCGGTCTCCTGGTCGACGCTCTCGAGCTGCCGCGCCTTCGAGCGGGCGAACTCGAGCGCGCGTTCCGCCTCGTCGTCGGGCTGTTCCGCGAGCGCCTCTTCGGCGACGTCGCGCGGGATGCCGCGGGACGACAGCGTCTGGGCGATCGCCCGCTGACCTTGACCCTTGCGCTGGGTGCCGGCATGAATCAGCTGCTCGGCCAGACGAGCGTCGTCGAGATATCCGAGTCGCTCGAACGATGCGATCAGAGTCTCGACGTCGTCCGGGAGCAGGTCGCGCTCGACGGCGGCAGCCCGAGCCTCGGCGACGGACAGCTGGCGAGCTCGGAGCTTCTTCAGCAGCACCCGCTCGGCCGCAGCCACCCGGTCCGCTCGCTCCTCGTCCGAGTCCTCCCCCTGCACCGCGTCGGGGGACCCATCCCAGCCGGACCGCCACTGCGGCGCAGTGCCCCGTATGGGCTCCGGCGCCGCGGCCCGATCAGCGATGCCGCGAGTCGGTTCCGGTGCTGCCGGGCGACGTCCGCCGAACAGCGGGATGACGGGGGCGATCCCTTCGGCGTCCTCGGGGACGCCCCCGTCGCTCTCGAATCGAACCATCAGGCCGGGCGGCGTGCCGCGAGCTCGTCGGAGGCCGGCTCCTCGACCACCTTGGGCTGGCCGATGCCCAGCTTCTGCTTGATCTTCGTCTCGATGTCGTTGGCGATGTCGGGGTTGCGCAGCAGGAAGTTGCGGGCGTTCTCCTTGCCCTGGCCCAGCTGGTCACCCTCGTACGTGTACCAGGCGCCGGACTTCTTCACGAGCGCGTGCTCGACACCGAAGTCGATGAGACTGCCTTCGCGGGAGATGCCGGTGCCGTAGAGGATGTCGAACTCCGCCTGCTTGAACGGCGGCGCCATCTTGTTCTTGACGACCTTCACACGCGTGCGGTTACCCACCGCGTCGGTGCCGTCCTTCAGCGTCT
>NZ_JANJFJ010000383.1:0-4166 GCF_024626565.1 Microbacterium sp. zg.Y909 | reverse complement strand
CCCTCCCCGATCTCGAGGATCTTGCTGTCGCGGTAGTGGCGGGCCACGGGGTACTCGTTCATGAACCCGTTGCCGCCGAAGATCTGCGTGGCGTCGCGGGCGTTGTCCATCGCCGCCTCACCCGAGACGAGCTTCGCGATGGCGGCCTCGGTCTTGAACGGGCGCCCCGCATCGCGCAGGTGCGCGGCCCGCACCCACGCCAGCCGCGCCGTGTGCACGCGGGCCTGCATGCGGGCGAGGGTGAACTGAATGCCTTGACGGGTCGACAGCGCCGCCCCGAACACCTGTCGCGTCGCGGCGTAGTCCAGCGCCGCCTCCAGGCATCCCTCTGCCGCTCCGGTCGCAAGCGCTGCGATCGCGATGCGCCCCTCATCGAGGATGTGGAGGAAGTTCGCGAATCCCCGCCCCTCTTCGCCCAGCAGATTCTCCTCGGGCACGCGGCACTCGGCGAAGGTCAGCGGATGCGTGTCGGACGCGCGCCAGCCGGCTTTGTCATAGGCCGGCCCGACGGTGAACCCGGGCGTGCCGCTGGGCACCATGATCGTGGAGATCTCGGGACGATCGCCGCGGCGTCCGGTGACGGCGGTGACGGTGACGAACCGGGTGATGGACGTGCCCGAGTTGGTGATGAACTGCTTGCTGCCGTCGATCACCCACTCACCGCCGTCGCGCCGGGCGGTGGTGCGGGTGGCGCCGGCATCCGACCCCGCCTCGGGCTCGGTGAGCCCGAAACCCGCCAGCGCGCGGCCAGCCAAGAGGTCGGGCAGCAGCTCGGCTCGCTGCGCGTCGGTGCCGAAGCGGAACACCGGCATGGCGCCGAGGCTCACGCCCGCCTCGAGGGTGATCGCGATCGACTGGTCCACGCGCGCGAGCGCCTCGATCGCCAGCCCGAGGGCGAGGTAGGTGCCGCCCTGCCCGCCGACCTCCTCGGGGAAGGGCAGCCCGAACAGCCCCATGTCGCCCATCTGGGCGACGACGTCCATGGGGAGGGTGTGCGTGCGGTCGGCCTCGTACGCCACCGGGGCGACGACCTCGTCGGCGAAGGCGCGCACCATGCGTGCCAGCTCGATCTCGTCATCCTCCAGCGCGTACGAGCTCAGGTCGACGGGTCCGGTCATGGGGTCTCCTCCTGGGGGTCGTCGTGGTCCTCGGGGTCCTGGTGCACCTCGGCGAGCACCTCGTCGCGGCGCACCTGCGCGCCGACGCCGACGAGCATCCGCAGAGCGCCGTCGTGGGGCGCCGTCACGGTGTGCTCCATCTTCATGGCCTCGATGGTGGCCAAGCGAGATCCGGATGCCACCCGGTCGCCGTCCTGAGCGTGCACGGCCACGACGGTCCCCGGCAGGGGCGCCCGCACGTGCGGCGCCGCCGCCGCGTCGACGCGGGTGCGGGCCGTGCGACTGCGCTCGGAGGCGTCGCGACGGGTCACGGACCGCAGCCGATGGGTCGCCCCGGCCAGGTGCACCCACACATCGCCATCGCCGTCTCGCGCGACCGTCGCGCCGAGTGGAACGTCGGACGCGTCGGCTGCGTCGGGCACTGATGCCGCGACCACCGAACCGGACTCGGTCTCGAAGCGCGCGTGGCGGGGCGCCCGGCCGCCGCCGAGCCGCCAGCCGTCGGTGCGCCCCCATGGTGACTGCGGTGACTGCGGTGACTGCGGTGACTGCGGTGACGGCGGTGACTGCGGTGCGGCACCGCCCCCACTCGCGGCGGCCGCGGCGAGCGCGTCTGCCGACGGTTCGGGCGCCGACAGCGGAGGCAAGGCGTCGATGATGTGGGTGTCCAGGCGCCCGTCCTGCACGGCGGGTTCGGCGAGCAGCGCACGCAGGAAGGCGATGTTCGTGTCCACCCCCAGCACGACCGTATCGGCGAGCGCCGCGTCCAAGAGCGCAAGCGCCTCTGGCCGATCGGCACCGTGGGCGATCACCTTGGCGATCATGGGGTCGTAGTGGCTCGTCACGACGCTCCCGGTCTCCACGGCGCCGTCCACACGCACGCCCTGCGGCACCCGCCAGGCGATCACCTCGCCGGTGGCGGGGAGGAATCCGCGGGCGGGGCTCTCGGCGTACACGCGTGCCTCGATCGCATGGCCCTCGATCCGCACATCCTGCTGCGCGAACCCCAGCGGCAGACCCGCCGCCGCCCGCAGCTGCTCGGCCACGAGGTCTACGCCGGTGACGAGCTCCGTCACGGGGTGCTCCACTTGCAGCCGCGTGTTCATCTCGATGAAGAAGAACTCGTCCGGACGGTCGGCGGCCATGAGGAACTCCACCGTTCCCGCCCCGAGGTAGCCGACGCTCGCCGCCGCCCGGCAAGCCGCTTCGCCGAGCCGTCGACGGGTCGTTTCGTCGACAGCGGGCGAGGGAGCCTCTTCGATCACCTTCTGGTGGCGCCGCTGCAGCGAGCACTCGCGCTCGCCGAGGTGCACGACGGTGCCGTGCGCGTCGGCGAGCACCTGCACCTCGATGTGGCGAGGGCGCTCGACGAGCCGCTCGAGCAGCAGCGTGTCGTCGCCGAACGCGCTCGCCGCGACCCGACGCGCGGCGGCGAGCGCATCGGGAAGATCCGCAGGCTCCCGCACGATCTGCATGCCCTTGCCCCCGCCGCCGGCGGAGGGCTTGACCAGCAGCGGGAATCCGTGGGTGTCGGCCGCCGCGAGGATGGCGGCATCCGTCATGCCTGCGGCACTGAACCCGGGCACGACCGGCACGCCGTGGGCGGCGACGTGCTCCTTGGAGCGGATCTTGTCGCCCATGACGTCGAGCGCGTGCGGTGCGGGCCCGACGAACACGATGCCGGCGGCTTCGCACGCGCGCGCGAACGCGGCGTTCTCGGAGAGGAACCCGTAGCCCGGATGCACCGCCTGCGCGCCGCTGTGGCGAGCGGCGGTGATCACGGCGTCGATGTCGAGGTAGGACTGCGAGGCCGGTGCGGGCCCGAGCCGCACGGCGACGTCGGCTTCGCGCACGTGCGGCGCTTCGGCATCGGCGTCGCTGTAGACGGCGACAGAGCGGATGCCGAGGCGGCGGAGCGTCCGGATGACGCGCCGGGCGATCTCGCCGCGGTTGGCGACGAGCACGGTGTCGAAGAGGGGCGCGGTCATGTCACATCCGGAAGAGGCCGAAGCCGGGGGCGGGGAGGGGTGCCCGGGAGATGACGTCCAGGGCGAGGCCGAGCACATCGCGGGTGTCGACCGGGTCGATCACCCCGTCGTCCCAGAGGCGCGCCGTGGCGTAGTAGGGGTCGCCCTGCGTCTCGAACTGGGCGTGCACGGGGGCTTCGAAGGCGGAGCGCTCTTCGGCCGACCAGTCCTCGCCGCGGGCCGCGAGCTGGTCGCCCTTCACCGTCGACAGCACCGACGCCGCCTGAGCACCGCCCATGACCGAGATGCGGCTGCCCGGCCAGCTCCACAGGAACCGGGGCGAATATGCCCGGCCGCACATCGAGTAGTTGCCGGCGCCGAACGATCCGCCGACCACGACGGTGAGCTTGGGCACCCGCGTCGTGGCGACGGCGGTGACCATCTTGGCACCGTCCTTGGCGATTCCGGCGGCCTCCGCGTCACGGCCGACCATGAACCCGGAGATGTTCTGCAGGAACAGCAGCGGGATGCCACGCTGATCGCACAGTTCGATGAAGTGAGCGCCCTTGAGGGCCGATTCGCCGAAGAGCACCCCGTTGTTGGCGAGGATGCCGACCGGATGACCGTGGATGCGGGCGAACGCGGTGACCAGCGTCGTGCCGTACTCCCGCTTGAACTCGTGCACGCTGCCGGCGTCGACGAGGCGGTCGATGACCGCGTGGGGATCGTACGGCACGTTCACGTCCACGGGTACGAGGTCGTACAGCTCGTCGGCGGGGGCCGCGGCATCGGCCGGCTCGTGCACCTGCCACGCCGGCGGCGCAGGCTGCGGCAGTGTCAGCACGATGTCGCGCATGATCTCGAGTGCGTGCTCGTCGTCGTCGGCGAGGTGGTCGACGACCCCGGAGCGCCGGGCGTGCAGCTCGCCGCCGCCGAGCTCCTCGGCGGTGACGACCTCGCCGATCGCGGCTTTGACCAGCGGCGGACCGCCGAGGAAGATCGTGCCCTGCCCTCGCACGATCACCGTCTCGTCGCTCATCGCCGGCACATAGGCGCCGCCTGCCGTGCAGGAGCCCATCAC
>NZ_JANJFJ010000044.1:0-20457 GCF_024626565.1 Microbacterium sp. zg.Y909 | reverse complement strand
GACCTCATCCGCCTCATCATCCGTGACGAGGCCGTGCACGGCTACTACATCGGCTACAAGTTCCAGAAGGGGCTCGAGAAGATCTCGCAGGCCGAGCGCGACGAGATCAAGGACTACACCTTCTCGCTGCTGTACGAGCTCTACGACAACGAGGTGCAGTACACGCAGGACCTCTATGACGGCGTCGGCCTGACCGAGGACGTCAAGAAATTCCTGCACTACAACGCCAACAAGGCGCTGATGAACCTCGGCTATGAGGCGATGTTCCCGGCAACCACCACGAACGTGAACCCCGCGATCCTGTCGGCGCTGTCGCCCAACGCCGACGAGAACCACGACTTCTTCAGCGGCTCGGGCTCGTCGTACGTCATCGGCAAGGCCGTCGCGACCGAGGACGACGACTGGGACTTCTGAACGGTTGTGTGAGGCGTCACGGTAGTTGGCGCAGCACCCCATTGAAGTTGGCACGCGTCAAACTACTTGGCACCGAATTGCGCAGTGGCGCATGAAATGACTGGACTCGCGTCGACCGGTTCCATAGGAGAGATCCTGTGGCTAACCGGCGGCGCGAGTCGCCGTTTGAGCTGACGGAGTCGTGGCCGGACGCACCGTCGTCGGATTCGGCGGGCGAGACGGCCCGGCAGTTCGTGCTGAATCTTCGATCCGCACTGGGCGAACGAAGTGTTCGGGCGGTTGCCGAACATGCTGTCCTCGACGAGGCGACGGTTCGCCGGGTGTTGTCGGGTGCCGCATGGCCGGACCTGCGCACGGTCGCTCGTCTCGAAGAAGCGCTCGGTACCCGGCTCTATCCGCGGTGATCAAACCTGTCCGTATCGCCGCCGGAGCCGCCTTCCGCAGCGGCGCCAGCAATAGAAGAGTCGCGGCCAGACCCTGAGGGTGGGAGCGGCTATGTTCAGGATCGTGAATGGGTGGACTGATGTTTGGACGTGGGTAAACGCCAATGCCTTGGTCGCTGGTCTGCTTGCAACTGTCGTCGGCGGGCTGGCGGTCGCGGCCATCCTGAAGCTGCTGTCCTTCGTGCCAAAGATCGGGCCGCGGGCTCAGCGCATTTCGCGCTGGCTGTGGGCGTGGCGACCTCTAACTCACCGCCGGTTTGAGCGGGAGAGGGCGCGCATATTGGACAATGCGCGCGGCTATACCGACCTGCGTATCGCGGCAGTCGCAGATGCGCTCGGCGAGGGGATGCTCGAGTTGCGGCCCAAAGTTCGAGAACTCGAGAAGGACCGCGCTGCTCTCAAACAACGGCTTGAGGAACCTCAGACTTCGGCTTCGCTCCCGACTCCAATCACGCCCCGACTGGCGCCTCGGTGGCGTCTGCAATTTCACGGCGGTGATCTGCTTTACGATCACACCTACGTCCTCGCCAACTTGGTCCCGGGCAGCGCGGCGTATCGGGTGAGACTCGAGAACGCCCCCAAGAGTGGTGGGCGGTTCGAGTTCAAGAGCGCTGCAGCTTGGACTGATCTCTCGGGAGAGCGTGAAGTGACCTTCGTCGGCGAGATCACGCACACCAACGAAGACAACCATTTCTCCCTTCAATTGGAATGGTTCGACGAGTACGACAATTACGCCTCTCAGGTCTTCCCGTTACCCGGACCCAAGGAGCTTGATGGCCTCAGCCAAGATGACACAACGACATGGCGACCACCCACCCGCGCCTCGCCGCCGAGTTCCACATGACGCGAAACGGCGGCCTGACGCCGACGGACGTTGTCGCTGGAACGTCCAAGCGCCTGTGGTGGAAGTGTGCGTGCGGCAACGAATGGCCGGCGACCGGTGATTCGCGGGCGAACAAGGGGCGTAGCTGCGGCCGATGCAAACGCCTCTCGGTTGTTGGCCCGCGCTGACCGCTCCCGGGGACGGACTCCTTGGCTAGCGGCGGGACCACCTGCTCACTAGTCGATGCCGAAAGCTGCGTCGTGGATGCGCCGGAAAGTCGACCGGGTCTCGGGATCATCCAGATCGTGGATGTTCGTTAGGTCCAGCTCGCCGTAGGGCGTTCCAAGCTGTCGATGAAGGTAGAGGTAGAACAAACTGATGCCCGGCGGCAAGACCTTCCAGCGGCCGTTCTCGCCGACTCCCTCGGGTCTCTCATCCTCGTCCCAGTCACGACGGCCAGGGTGATTGAACCAGTTCACCGCGAACGCGACCAAGGAGTCGAAGTCTGCGTCGACGGCTTCGATCACCTCGTCAATTCTTTCGAAGCCGACATCCACCAACTCCTCGGCGCGAGCGTCTGCGTACCGGCGTGAAACATGATTCTCAATCTTCGCGCCGATGCCTTCGGCTATGGCTTGGTCCGCACTGGACACAGCGTTCCCTGAGGTCACAAGTGCACGAATTGAATCCCGATCAATCGGCAGGTCACGATTCGCGCCGTCAGCGATGAGAGAGTCAACTCTGTTCACGTGAGCGGCGACCTCTGCGGACACCGCGTCAAACTCCGAATCCGCCAGATCAAGTAGCCCGGCGAGGCGGGCGAACCGCCGCCGGATGTGGGCGGGAATACCCGATGTCGACTTGTAGCCGAGGTCGTGCTCGATTTCGGCCCAGGCGTGCTGAAGAATTGATCGGACTTGGATTTCGAAGAACACAGCGTTGTAAGGCGTCCACTCAGCAAGGTTCGCGCGATTAGCGCTCGTCTTCGCGACGAGATGGTACGAGAGGTACCCGAACCGGTCGGGGTCGAGGCCCGTCTGCTTGTCGAGTGAGCGGCTCTCATCAACTTCAAAGTTGATGCGGAGTACGTTCACCACGCGGTCGACGTCGCTCGAGAGGTACGTGATGACTCGAACCCCGAGCATGTCGTGCAGGTCACCATACGACGCGTACTTGGTCGGATCAGCTTCGATCTTCTTCCGTGCACTCGTCTCGGACTTCACCCTGTGGGAGACGTTCAGAACAGTTATTCCAGCGTTGGCGATCAGTTCGCGAATGAGCGACTCGATTTTGATGCCGAGCACCTTGACGAGTTCGGCCCGCCCGCCGTAACCATCGTCCCTGGCTTGAGTCATGCCATCACCGTATTGCAGAGGGGATCCACGTGCCGCCTGCTTCGCCTCGTTCGCGAGCCCCCTCCGGCCCGCAATTGGATGGGAGGCCGCAGGACGACTCCGTTGATCTGGCGGTGGGCATGGCTCAGGTTCTTGGACTGAATCAGCGTGACGCAATCAGGGCTCGCAGCGTGCGATCCGTCGTATCCTGCGCTGTCTCGCGCCGCGTGGCCGGACGGGGAGCACTTTCTGCCCGAGCAGGCACGCGGTCGGCGCGTCCATGATCTGCCCTAATCGCGTTCTTTGGGTCTCCTGGCCGGAAGGCCTGACAAGCCAGTCGCTTCGCCGGGGTCGTCGCTCCGACCAGCGGGCAGACAGCCACCCCTCATCTGCGCCGTGACGGCGTACCCCCCCCGCCCGTCAGCGTGAAGAGACGGCGTACGTCGGCCCTGGCGTGACGGGGGGAAGCACTCGCTACCACTCCAGGCTTCGCGCCCATTCGATCATGCTACGAACGGTCCAGCTCGTTTTCTGATCGAACTCTTGGCCGTCTGCAGTCACGAAGGTCACAGACACATGTCGCCATGACGAAGCGAGAGCATGCCATCCGCGAGGAGGGTAGCTGCGTAGATCGCGTATGAGGCCCGTTACCCCGAGCTTGACGACCATGCGGTCCCTCGCGCTTATTCGTTCTCCGCCGTCGAACCATAACGAGTAGCCGCGAGAGCCCGTGGTGGGAACGAAGAGCCTGATCCCCTCCAGGGTTACGTCGCTCCCGCCTTGATTGTGGACAGTCAGAATCGCCGTCGCTTTCCGCCGCCGGCGAGGCACGAGTAGCGGGCGCCCGTAATTGTCCCGGCCGACCTGCTCGTGGAAGACCTCAGGGTCGGCATTCAGCGTCATCTTGTGGGCTCGGAGCCTCGGCCGCTCGCTCTGCTGCTTCCGCATGCTCACGCTGAGCGACACAGCCGCGATCACGATTGCCACTGCTGGCGTCCACCACAGCACGTCCGTCACACGCGTACCCTATCCAAGGGATGACAAATCATTGCCGTGTCCTGTGCGCCAGCAGGCCTAGGAGCGCGCGAGGATCGTTCGGTGCTTCTTCCGCTACCCTCGCCGGTGAGGGTTGCCTCCAGCCGCGACCGCGAGGCGACCGAACATCATCGAGCGCCGCCGGACGGCGCTTTACGATCCTCATCGCCATCCATCACGACGGCGCCCGCTCAACCCTCCTTGGGTTCTTGCGGTGGTCGCAACACTTACTGAATGGAGAGTGTTGTGGCGGAGTTGGCGTTGAGGTTCCGGCTCGATGCGGTGCAGCAGGCGTGGGACGGTTTCCAGGCCGGGCTGTTCGCGAGTGAGGTCGGCGATCAGATTGGGGTGGACCGCACGACGGCGAAACGGATGCTCGTCGCTGCCGGTGGCGTCCGGCCGCGACGCGGACGGGACCTGCAGGGCCGGTATCTGTCGTTCGTCGAGCGGGAAGAGATCGCGGTCGGCGTCGCGAGGGGCGAGTCGGTGCGGGCGATCGCGAGGCGACTCGGACGCGCGCCGTCGACGGTGTCTCGGGAACTGTCCCGGAACGCCGTGCGTGGCCGGTATCGGGCGTCGATGGCGCAGATGACGGCGATGGGGCGGGCGGTGAGGCCTAAGCCGGCGAAGCTGGCGACCAACCAGCGGCTGCGTGCGAGAGTGGAGCAGGACCTGGCTAAGCGTCGATCGCCGGAGCAGATCGCCGGCCGGCTGAGGCGAGAGTTCCCCGATGATCCAGAGATGCAGGTGAGCGTGGAGACGATCTACCAGTCGCTCTACGTGCAGTCGCGGGGCGCGTTGAAGCAGGAGCTGACCCGGTATCTGCGCACCGGGAGAGGGTTGCGTCATCCCAGTCGGAAGGTCGGGCAGCGCAAGAACCGGATCCCGAACATGGTCAACATCTCGGAGCGTCCGTCGACGGCGAGTGATCGTGCCGTTCCGGGAAGTTGGGAAGGCGATCTGATCATCGGCGCGGGGAACTTGTCTGCGATTGGCACGCTCGTAGAACGGCATTCGAACTTCACGATGCTCGTCCACCTCCCCGACGGCTACAAGCCCGACCAAGTCGCCCCCGCGCTGAGCCGGAAGATCCAGCAGCTCCCGGTGCAGCTGCGCGGCGCACTGACCTGGGATCAAGGACCGGAGATGCGCGACTGGGAGAAGGTCCGCATCGACACCGGCATCGAGGTGTTCTTCTGCGACCCGCACTCACCGTGGCAGCGCGGCATCAACGAGAACACGAACGGGCTGCTGCGGCAGTACTTCCCGAAAGGCACCAGCCTCGACGGGTTCACCGAAGGCCAGCTCGACGCCGTCGCTCGTGAACTCAACGACCGACCCCGCAAGCGGCTCGAGTTCCAAACCCCGAATGAGATCATCAAATCGGTCCTGTTGCGATGACCGCTTGAATCCGCCCCTCCTTCAGCGCGAGGCGGCTATCGAGCGGTTCAAGAAAGGCAGCGACCTCCTCTGGCCGAAGCTGGGCGCTTGAGTCAACTGCGACCAACCGTTGCTGGCTATCGTGACGCCGCACATTCGGCCACGTCGCTGGTCATCACTGTTCGTCCGCGCACTCGTAGAGTCATACAATTCCGCCCTTACGAGCAGCCTCGATGAGGTAGGACACGAAGGCGGAGCAGGTGATCAACACGTACTTCGCGAGCGCTTGGTCCGCGTTGGCTGCCTCCAAGCCTCCGTGTCGAATCCCGTCTTCGTCGGAGGTCCACGCATACATCTTCACCCAGGCAGCTCTCAATGCCGGGTGAAGCGAGAGATCGCCCCGTTCTAGCCTTGCGAGGCCAGGTCCTAGCATGTTTTCCCCGGTCAACTTCCGCACGACCGCTTCGACAGCGGAAATCGACTCCTTGATCGAATTCGGGTAGTCGGGCGTACTTCGGTCAGCGAGGAGTTCCACGGCGCGGTCCAACGCGTGCCGCGCCCCCGCGATCTCTTCGGTATCGAACAGAGCCGACTGGATGGCCTCCGACTCGGCCGTCGAGTCGACTGGTGTGATCTCGTGACCGATGAAGCGGTACCCGACAAGTTGTGACTCGAAGAGGTCATTCAGCGCCTTCACGAACACGTTCTTGAGGGGTTCGGCGGTACTGCTACCGTACCGATCCCAGCGCTTGATCAGAAGCTCAAGGAGGTCGAAAACCTCGTGCCACTTGTGTTCGAATATCGCGTCTTTCACACGCATCCACACGATCTGATCGCGCGGCATCTCGTCTCGTACCTCTTCCAGGTAGCCAAGCCATAGCGCTTCGAGGAGATGCCGTTCTGTCAGATCGTTGTATAGACTCTCGAACCCCTCGGGGAGGAGAGCCACGAGGTTCCAGAGCTTGCGACGTGTCTCCTCGTCTAGGTCCTCGCGTTGAACGATGGACCGTACTTCTTTGTACCCATGTCGTTCCGAGAATGAATTCACGGTGCCAGGCTACTGAGGACTTGCCCGGGCGCACCACACGGCGACTCGGCACCTGATCCGCGTGGTGCGAGAGTGGCGTTCGGAGATAGCGCAGCATTTGCGCGTGTTCACGAGCCCGCTGAAGGACCTGCGGCTGGATGCCCCGGGCCCCCACCTCCGAGGACCCGCTACTGCGAGGGGTTGCTAGTTCACCGCGTCGACGGGAGGCGGGGCGTAGTACGCCGAGTCCTCACTGCCATAGCTGTAACCGCAAGCCTGCATCGCTTTGTGCAGATCTGAGCCGGATAGGCCGAAGACGAGCTTGAGCTCATCAAGTGTCCAGTAGGACCGCTCGCAAATCGCTTGCCGCAACTCTTCCGGCATGCCCCACGGATCTCCGTTGTGTACCCACGACTGAGCCAGGGCGCGCGACTCGCGGTGCTTACGCTTCCGCAACGCCCTCGACATTCGGACGCCCAACTCCACGCCGCCATACGCGCTTAGGAGCGCCTCTCCCATCGGCAGAAGGTCTTCCAAGAGCCAGAGGGTGAGAGGCTCCGTGCCATCGCCGCCGGTACCTCCCAGCTGGAGTCTGACCGCTTGATCGTCAGGGCCGATTAGTAGGCGGAGCTCAGCCAGGGTTGTTTCCCACGGGACCTGGAAAACGTTGATCCCCGTGGCAACGAGCGGGCCATCGCCCTCCCGACTCGGCCACAGTGAGACGTTGCTGTGTGCCGCGCTACTGATCTGAGAGGGGTGAAAAGAAGCGTCATGCGCTCGGAGGGCTTGGTAAATCGTGGCCGCTGCCGGATCGCTCGGGTTGCCCGCGAAACTCAGATACTCCCCGTCTGGATATCGGAGGGCAAGCCGGAATTGGAGTGCCTCTGAACTAGCTCGCATGCCGGGATTGTACGGCCCCGTTGCTCAGCGGCCGCGGACGTACTGCACGGGCGGCAGGGCTGAACCAACACTTTTGTGCCGCCGACCGATGACTTGGTTGTGCGATTGGACAATACCTGCCCGACTACCTAAACGGGCGGATCGCCGACTACGGTGAGCCTCTTCCACTTTCGGGCAGCGCCACACGGGGGAATCGCGCACCAGCACCGGCTCGAGCTGCACAGGGCGGCGACGTCTACCGGTTCCCCGAGCAGGCCGCCTTCCTCACCGCCTCGACTGCTGACCGGCGCGGTGTCAGGCCGAGGTGAGGGAGGACGGCCGGCTCTGCACCTCCGATGACGTCTTAGCTCGGCGAGCGTCGGTGCGGCGGTTAGGTTTCGTCAGGATTGAAGCGGACGAGGCCCGGAGGCTGATCTCCGTGTCGCGGAGCGACGAGCCCCGACCGCCCGGGCGCCGAGATTGCTTCCGCACCGTGCCAACTACTGTGACGGATCGGACGACTGGAGCCGGCTGACGCTTCAGCGGAGCCTTGAGCCAACTCTGTCGCAACCGTGCCAACTACCGTGACGCCGCACAGGTTGTGTGAGGCGTCACGGTAGTTGGCGCAGCACCCCATTGAAGTTGGCACGCGTCAAAACTACTTGGCACCGATTGCGCAGTGGCGCATGAAATGACTGGACTCGCGTCGACCGGTTCCACAGGAGCGATCCTGTGGCTAACCGGCGGCGCGAGTCGCCGTTTGAGCTGAGAGAGTCGTGGCCGGACGCACCGTCGTCGGCTTCGGCGGGGGAGACGGCTCGGCAGTTCGGGCTCAGTCTCCGATCCGCCCTGGGTGAGCGAAGTGTTCGCGCGGTCGCCGAGCAGGCCGGCCTCGACGAGGCGACTGTCGGCGGTGTAGAACAACGTTCTCTTGCCTGGCGTGCTGACGTGGAGGGCCGTGACGGCCGACGCCGACGTGGCTAGGCTCGACGCACGCCGCCGATGGCGTCACCGGAGGGATCGCCGTGCCACGCTTCGACCTGCCCGAATCCGAGCTGCGGACCTATCGGCCCGAGGTTCGCGAACCCGCCGACTTCGAGGACTTCTGGGAGCGCACGCTGACCGAAGCGCGGGCGGTCGGCGACGCCCCCGTGCTCACCCCCGTCGCCACGCCGCTGCGGCACATCGAGGTGCACGACCTCGTCTTCCCAGGCTTCGGCGGCGACCCGATCCGCGCCTGGTACCTCCGCCCGGCGGGCGTCGCGGGGCGCCTGCCTGCGGTCGTCGAGTTCCTCGGCTACGGCGGCGGACGCGGCCTGCCGCACGAGCGCCTCGCGTGGGCGGCATCCGGTCGTGCGCACATCGTCATGGACACGCGCGGGCAGGGCGCTACATGGGGCGGCGGCGGGGACACGGCCGATCCGCACGGCACCGGTCCCAGCGTGCCGGGCCTCATGACCCGGGGCATCGAGGATGCCGAGGACTACTACTTCCGCCGGCTCATCACCGACGCCGTCCGCTGCGTGGACGCGGCGCTCGGCCTCGACGGCGTCGACCCGGACCGGGTCGCCATCACGGGCATCAGTCAGGGCGGCGGGCTCACCGTCGCGGTGAGCGGCCTGCACCCGCGGCTGGTCGCCGCGATGCCGGACGTGCCCTTTCTCTGCCACTTCGAGCGCGCGGTGGGGATGACCGACACGGACCCCTACGCCGAGATCGTGCGATATCTCGCCGTACACCGGCGCAGTGGTGATGCCGAGCGGGTGTTCAACACGCTCTCGTACGTCGACGGCGTCAACTTCGCGCGGCGGTCCTCCGTGCCGGCGCTGTACTCCACGGCGATCCTCGACGACACCTGCCCGCCGTCGACGGTGTTCGCCGCTTTCAACCACCTCGCCACCGCAGACCGCCGCATCGACGTCTACGGCTTCAACCGGCACGAGGGCGGCGAGGTCTACCGGTTCCCCGCGCAGGCCGACTTCCTCGCCGCCCTCGGCTGCTGACCGGCGCGGTCTCAGGCGCAGGTGGGGGAGGACGGCCGGCTCTGCACCTCCGATAGACGCCTTAGCTCGGCGAACGTCGGTGCGGCGGCTACGACTGGAGCCGGCCGGCGCTTCAGCCGAGTCTTCAGCCACCTGCGTCGCAACCGTGCCAACTACCGTGACGCCGCACAGTCCCTTCGTCTGACCACTGTGCGGCGCCCGGCGGCGACCTCGTGAGGTGTCGCCGGGCTTTCGTTTCGCGGGCAGACGAGCGGAGCGGGCGTCGGACGCGGATGTTCAGCGTCGCGAATCCCGGTGAGCAGCCGCGAACGACGCCAGGCTGCGGTGGCAGACTGACCGCATGCTGCTCGCCGAGCTCGTCGACACCGCCGATGCCGTGACGGCCACGCGCTCGCGGAAGGCGAAGGTCGATGCGCTCGCCGCGCTGCTGCGCCGGCTCGAGGCCGACGAACTCGCCCCGGCACTAGGGCTGCTGCTGGGTAAGCCGCGCCAGGGACGCCTCGGCGTCGGGTGGCGCGGTCTCGCCTCGACGACGGTCGAGCCGGCGGGCGATTCGACCCTGGCGATCGCCGACGTCGACGCCGCACTGGACCTGCTAGCGGCGGCATCCGGCCCCGGATCGGCGGCGCGTCGCTCCACCGCGCTCGCCGGGATGCTCGGCCGCGCCACCGCGGGGGAGCAGGACTTCCTGCGCAGAGCACTTCTGGGGGAGATGCGCACCGGCGCACTCGAGGGAGTGGTCACCGATGCGATCGCCGAGGCCGCCGACCGGCCTCTCACCGCGGTGCGGCGCGCGGCCATGCTCTCGGGTGACCTCGGTGAGACCGCGCGCATCGCGCTGTACGGCACCGAGGCCGACCTGGAGCAGACAGGCCTGGTCGTCGGACGTGCCGTGCTCCCCATGCTCGCCAGCACTGCCGCCACGGCTGCGGAGGCGCTGGCGACGGTTGGCGAGGCATCCGTGGAGTACAAGCTCGACGGCGCGCGCATCCAGGTGCACCGCAGCGGCGACGACGTGCGCATCTTCACACGCAACCTCGCCGACATCACCCAGCGCCTTCCCGAGATCGTCGACATCGTGCGGGCGATGCCGGTGCGCGACGTCGTGCTCGACGGCGAGACCCTCGCTCTCGACGAGAACGAGTCGCCGCGCCCGTTCCAGGAGACGATGGCCCGGTTCGGCGCCGAGGCGGCGCGCGAACTCGTGCTGCATCCGTGGTTCTTCGATGTACTGCACCTGGACGGTCGGGACCTGATCGATGAGCCGCTGCGCGCCCGCATGGCCGCGCTTGCCCGGATCGCGCCGGCTCATCGTGTGCGCGGCGAGGTCACATCGGATCCCGAGGTCGCCGAACGGGTGAGCCGCGATGCCCTCGCCGCCGGCCACGAGGGCGTCGTCGTCAAGGCGATCGACTCGACCTATGCAGCCGGCCGACGTGGGTCGAGCTGGATCAAGGTCAAGCCGGTCCACACGTTCGACCTCGTCGTGCTCGCCGTCGAGGAGGGATCGGGGCGCCGCGCGGGCATGCTCTCGAACCTGCATCTCGGCGCCCTGGACCCCGAGGGTGAGTTCGGCGAGCCCGGCGGGTTCGTCATGGTCGGCAAGACCTTCAAAGGGCTGACGGATGCCACGCTGCGCTGGCAGACCGAGTACTTTCCGACGATCGCGACACGCCGCACCCCGAACACCGTGTGGGTCGAACCGGTCACAGTGGTCGAGATCGCGATCGACGGCGTGCAACGCTCACCGCGTTATCCCGGGGGCATCGCGCTGCGGTTCGCTCGCGTGAAGGCATACCGCGACGACAAGCTCACCGAGGATGCCGACACGATCCAGACGCTGCGCGGGCTCTTGCGGTAGCCGGGCGGGGGCGCGGGGTCGGTCGCCCCGCCCGGATGGTTCCGTCCGCGACGCCGGGCAGCCGCGCAGAGAACAGGCGCGGATCGCGGCGTTCACCGTCCGGCGTGCGCCGCGGCGGGGTTCATCGCTGGTTCGCCGGGGAGAACCGAGTCGATCGGGTCCGAGACCCGGGGACGGAGGCCGCGCGCGAAACCGAGGAACTGCCCGACCGACGCCGCAGGTGTCAGTCGCGCGGCGGCAGCTGCTGGAGCGTCCCGGTGTTGCCGTCCGGGTCGTCGAAGGTCACGAAGCGGGACCTGGTCGTGATCGGGGGTGAAGCCGATCCTCGTCTAGAACTCCTTCGCGCGGTCGACGTCCGTCGCCGGCACGAAGATGAGCTGAATCTTCCCGTCCATGGCTTGGGCCGGTGAGGCGGGTGTGCCACCCTCGGAGCAGCGACGACGCACCGGGAGGGACGATGGACGAGGTTGTGGAACCGATCCCCGCCGACGCGCTGCGAATCGGCAGCGGCCGCACCCGCCGGTTCGTCGGGCGCGAGCACGGCGCGGGCCTGTCGTACTTCTTCGTCGACAACGACCCCGGTCAGGGCCCGGAGCTGCACCGGCATCCGTACACCGAGACCTGGATCGTGCTCGAGGGCGAGGCTGACGTGACGATCGGCGATCGCGTCATGCGCGCGACGGCGGGTGACACCGTCACAGCGCCGCTGTGGACCTGGCATCGCTTCGTCAACTCCGGCACGTCGCGGCTGCGGATCGTCTGCATGCACGCGTCGCCGGTGATCATCCAGGAGTGGTGGGATTCCCGCGGCACGCTCGACATCCCCTCGCTGACCGACTGAAGGAGCGCACATGTCTTTCCAGGCGTACCTCGACGCTGTCGAGAAGAAGACCGGGCTCACCCCGCGCCAGCTGGTGGAGATCGCCGCGGAGAAGGGTTTCGATTCGTCGACCCCTGCCGCTCCGATCGTGCAGTGGCTGGCCGAGGACTACGGCGTCGGCCGTGGCCACGCCATGGCGATGGTCCACGTCATCACGAAGGGGCCCCAGATCAGCGCGAAGCACGTCGGCAGCGGCACCACGCACACCGACCCCACCGACATGCTGTGGCTCGACGGAGCGGCGACGAACCCGCATCCGTGAGGCTGCGGATCAGAAGCGGGCCGAGAACCCGCCGTCGGCGTGCAGCAGCTGCCCGGTCACCCAGCGGCCCTCGGGCTGACCGATGCCACGCTGCGCTGGCAGACCGAGCACTTCCCGACTATCGAAACCCACCGCACCTCCGGCACGGTGTGGGTCGAGCCGGTGACGGTCGTCGAGATCGCGATCGACGGCGTGCAGCGTTCGCCCCGCTATCCCGGAGGGATCGCGCTGCGCTTCGGGCGGGTGAAGGCCTATCGCGACGACAAGCGCGCCGACGATGCCGACACGATCCAGACGCTGCGCGGCCTGCTGCGGTGGCCGGGGCGCGCGTGCGGAGCGCGTCAGAAGTCCTGAGCCGCGAGGTGGAGCAGGAGGGCGATGTTCTCGTCAGTCGCGTTGACCGCAGGGTCGGTCGTCGTGCCGTAGGCCGGATTGGCGGAGAGCTTCACGATGGTCGTCTTCGTCGTGGGATCGACGAAGATGAACTGGTTGTACACCCCGATGGCGCTGAAGGCGCCGTGGTCGTTGGTCGGCAGCCACCACTGGTAGCCGTAGCCCATGTGCGGGTCCTCGCCCGGCTCGGCCATGCGCTCCGGCGAGCACTGCGGCGCTGTGACCCGCGTGGAGTCGCGGACCCACTCCTCGGAGACCACCCGAGCGCCGTCCCACTCGCCGCCGAGTCGGTAGAGCTCGCCGAGCCGGGCGAAGTCGCGCGCGGTGAGGTTCAGTCCGCCGGCCGCCATCTCGACCCCGAACGCGTCGATCGCCCAGTACCCCGGCTGCTCGGCGCCGAGGGGGTCCATGAGCTTCTCCTGCATGAGGTCGCCGATGCTGCGCCCGCTGACGGCGCGCAGCAGCATCCCGAGCGCGAGGGTGTCGCCGGAGTTGTAGCGGCAGAGCGTCCCCGGCTCGAACTCCCGGGTCATGTGGGAGACGAAGGCATCCAGCCCTTCCCCCTCCGGCCGCATCGCCGGCATGAACTTCGCGACATCGGACTCCGGGTTGCTGTAGTCCTCGTTCCAGCGCGCGCCCGACGACATGAGGAGGACGTCGCGGATCGAGACTCCGTCATAGGCGGACCCCGGTTCGACAGCGATGTGGTCCGAGATCGGCGCGCCGATGTCGGGGATCGTGCCGTCGTCCACGAGCATCCCGACGAGGGCCGAGACGAAGCTCTTGGCGACCGACATCGATATCCACTGCACCTCGGGTCCGCCGGTGTGCCAGTAGTGCTCGTACCGGATCTCGCCGTCACGCAGGATGAGCAGTGCCGCGGAGCCCGTGCGCTCGAGCATCTCCGCGACGGGGCGATGCTCACCGCCGAAAGGGAACGACCCCGGCAGTTCGACCGCCGCTCCGGCCGGCCATGGCCGCGGGCGCCGCGACGGCTCCATCCTCTGCACCGGGATGAGGTCCTTGAAGTGGGCGAAGTTCTCCAGCTGCGGAGCGCCGGTGAACAGCCTCAGGTCGCCGAGGGTCTTCGGGGCAGTGGCCATGGTTCCTCCCGCACGTGTGGCAGACGGCAGGACTCTACGCGGCAATGCCGGCCCCGCACAGGGAGGAGCGCTGTCACTCAGAAGCGGGCCGAGAACCCGCCGTCGGCGTGCAGCAGCTGCCCGGTCACCCAGCGGCCCTCGGGCGACAGCAGGAACGCGACCACGCCGCCGATGTCGCGGGGCGTGCCCATGCGCCCGAGCGGGTGCATCCCGGTGAGGGCGGTGCGCGTCTCGTCGTCCATCCAGCCGGTGTCGATCGGGCCCGGGTTGACGACGTTCGCCGAGATGCCGCGGGGACCCAGCTCGCGGGCCGCGGAGATGACGATGCGGTCGAGGGCCGCTTTGGAGGCTCCGTAGGGGAGGTTGCCGGTGGTGTGGTCGCTCGTGAACGCGACGATCGCGCCGCCCGTCGGTGGTGCCTGCCGGGCGAACGCGGCGATCAGCAGCAGGCTCGCGCGGGCATTGACCGCGACGTGACGGTCGAAGCTGTCGGCGGTGGTGTCGAGGATGCCGGATTCGATGTCGTGTGCGTGGCTGAGGATCAGGGCGTCGATGGGCCCGTGGCCGCCTCGCACGGCTTCGATCAGGGCAGCGGGGGAGGCGGGGTCAGACAGGTCCGCTGGGTAGTCCCCGGCGGTGAGGTCGCTCGTGGCCACGTGCCAGCCGTCGGCGACGAGGCGCGGTGCGACACCGGCGGCGATGCTGTTCGCGCGCGCGGCGCCGGTGAGCAGGGCGAGGGGCATGGTCCGATGCTAGGGCCGCGGGGGCGGAGACCTTCGCGGCGCGGGCCGTTGTCGATGGATGAGGGCGCGACCGTTCGAGTCGCTGGACGTGCCGCGGCGCAAGCCCTTCATCGCTCTTGGGCCGGTCACGTAGTATGGGGCGCGTGACGGAGATGCAGACGATGGTTCGAACCGAAGTGCGGATCAACGGAGAGGGTTATCTCCTGGCGCAGGGTGAGGATCTCAACGAACTCCGACGTCAAATGGAGAGCGCCTCTCGCGACGGCGGCCGGTTCGTGGATTTCACGGTGGTGGGCAACCGTTCGGTTGCGGTGCTGGTCTCACCCCGCACCGAGGTCGTCATCGCCGAGGAGACGGTGCAGTTCGACCCTCGTGACACAGGGGACGACGAAGACCCGTTCGGTGGGTTCTTCGACCTGTGAGGGCGGGCCGCGTTCGCAGCGGCTCATCAGGACACAGATAGACCTCGTGCGCCGCCGCGCGCTAGACCGGAGGCCCCGATGGGGAAGTTCACCTACAACTCACAGACCAGCGCGACCTTCGATGATCGGCTGCTGGCCCACCTGCAGGTCGTGATGGGTGCGAAACTCCGTCGCTCCGAGGGGTTCTTCTTCACCTGGAAGGACGACGCGAGCCTGGGGAGCGGCCGGACCTCGCTGTGGATCCACCCGGGGGCATCGTTGACGTTCAAGTTCAGCGGCAGCCGCCAGCCCCGCATCAACCGTGCCTGGATCGACGCACTCGCCGCGACGGCGAACTCGCCGCGTGGCCTGTATGCGGTTCCCGAGCCGCAGGGATCGGAGAGCGACGTCGAGCCGGTCCTGCTGGGTTGACCCGGCCGCCGAGGGCCGATGGATCCGTTCTCGGCGACGAAGGCCCGGCTCTGCGGCATCGGAATTCCTGCTCTCCGCGCGTGAAGAGACCGTCTGCGGGCGGTTGCGGCCGTCACCGCGGCACGGCAGATGAACGACCCACGCGGCGCGTCCGCGGGGCCGCTCCGTGTCAAGTCGTTGCATCCTTCCGCCGCCGTGCGCTCTGATGGACCGCATGGATGACGACCGCAGCCTGCCGCCGATCACCCCCGGCCCGGAGCCCGACACGACCGATGCCGCCGAGCCCGACGACGTCGACGCGCCGCTGGATGCCGAAGACGCGCCGCCGATGGTGGACGGCGACGGCCAGATCGTCGGGAACTGACGCGCGTCTGTGTGCGGGAACCGCCGCGCGGCGTCGATAGCATCGAGTGTCGGTGCGAATGAAGGAGGAGACGTGACGGGCGCTGAGCGACCTCCCTTCAGTCCTGTCATCTCCCTGCTGACGGTGTCGTCGATCTGGGACGGGCGCCTGGGTACCGCGCTGAAGACCGTCGGTCTGACGACCCGCAAGTACGCACTCCTCGCGCACATCGGTGCCGAGCCGGGCATCTCGTTCAGCGAGCTGGCGCGACGCAGCCAGATCACCGTGCAGACCGCCCACACGGCGGTGCGCGCCCTCGCCGCCGACGACATGGTGACCGACGCCACCGCGCATGCCGGTGCCGCTTCCGATCTGCGCGTCACGGCCAAGGGCCAGCGCGCTCTGGCCGCAGCCGAGGCGCTGCTGGCGTCGCTGGACGCAGAGTTCACCGCGGAGCTGCCGTCGCTGACCGGCGCGCTGCAGGGGCTGCATGAAAACCCGTTCAGCGGCCAGACAGCTTCCTTCAGATAGCCTGAAGGTATGTTCCGCACGCCGCTGACGCTCTTCCGCACGCTTGCGATCGCCGAGGCGGTGTCGTGGACGCTGCTCATCGCCGGACTGATCCTGCGGGCCACGCTGGGACTGGACATCGCCACGACGATCGGCGGGAGCATTCATGGATTCGTCTTCCTCTCCTACGGGGCGACGGCGATCCTGGTGGCCAAGAACAACCGCTGGGCGCCCGGCCCCACCGCCGTGGCCGTCATCTCCGCAGTGATCCCGTACGCGACGATCCCGGTGGAGATCTGGCTGAACCGGACCGGCCGACTCAACGGCCAGTGGCGACTGGAGGAGACCGGCGACCCCCGCGAACGCGCGTGGCACGACCGGCTGCTGCGTGCGCTGCTGCGCCGGCCGTTGCTGTTCGGACTGGCCCTGCTGGCCGCGGTGATCGTGGCGTTCACCGTGCTGCTGATCATCGGACCTCCCGGCGGGCGCTGAGTTCAGCGCCGGCGGATGCCAGGATGGGGGCGTGTCGACGCCGATCCTCCGCACCGCCGCCCGTTGGGCGCTGGCGGGCCTGCTCGCCGCGGCGGGCCTCGCGCACCTGTTCTGGCTGCGACGCGGTTTCCGCATCGCCGTGCCGGACTGGGCGACACGGCTGCTGCGCACCGACAAGGACATGATCGTCGTGGCATCCGGCGCCGCCGAGCTGCTGCTGGGCACGGCACTGGTCGCCCTGCCTCGCGAGCGACGGCGCGTCGGCGTTGCCGTGGCGGCATTCTTCGTCGCCGTGTTCCCGGGGAACGTCCACCAGTGGCGCACCCGCCGGCCTGCCCCGGGCCTGCGCACCGACCGGGCGCGCCTGCTGCGACTGCTGCTGCAGCCGGTGCTCGTGGCGTGGGCGCTGTGGGCGACCGCGCCACAGGAGAGGAGCTGACATGCTGTCGATCGGCATCGCCGCCGCCGCAGGACCCGAGGTCGCGGCGCGACTGGCGCCCGTGCTCGAGCGGGGCGGCTTCCACGCGCTGTGGGTCAACGACACTCCGCACGCCGATGCGCTCGAGGTGCTGGCGGCTGCTGCCGCGGTGACCGAGCACCTGGTGCTGGCCACCGGCGTGCTTCCCGTGGACCGTCGTGCGGCCCCCGAGATCGCCGCGACGGTGACCAGGCTCGGACTGCCGCAGGAGCGACTGGTGCTCGGCATCGGGTCGGGACAGCTGCGCGCGGGGGCGCTGGACGCCGTCGGCCGCGCCGCGGAGGCGCTGCGGGAGACCACCGGGGCGCGTGTCGTCGTCGGGGCGCTGGGCCCCCGCATGCGGCGGCTCGGCGCGCGGACGGCGGACGGCCTGCTGCTGAGCTGGCTCGATCCCGAAACGGCCGCGCGGCAGACGATCGCCGCCCACGCGGACGCGGCCCACGCCCACGTCGCGCTGTACGTGCGCGCCTCCGTCGACCCCGCCGCGGATGCGCGGCTGCGCGCCGAGACCGACCGCTACGCCGGGTTCCCGAGCTACGCCGCGAACTTCGCGCGGCTCGGGCTGGCGCCGCACGCGACCGTCATCGACAGCGCGGCGGACCTCGGGAGCGCGGTGGCGGCGTACGAGTCCGTCGTGGACGAGGTCGTGCTGCGGGCGGTCACCTCCGCCGACGGTCCCGAGGCGTACGTCGCGTTCGCCGAGCACGTCGCCCGCGCGACGTCGGAATAGCCCGATCGCGCAATCTGCCTCACGGAAACACGCGGAAACGGAATTTCTGAAGGGTGACCGCGTTTGGTTACCTGTCATGGTGAGCACTGAAACGATTCCAACCGCGCCCGACGCCTACGCCCAGTGGGCGCGCGAGCGTCGAGAGACCGTCACCGCCCCGCAGGGCGCCCTCTCGCTCGTGCTCACGCACTGGTCCGCTCCCGGTGAGCCCCCGGTCGATGAGGCCGTCGCCCGCGAGGGCCACCCGGCTACGGCGCTGTTCACCCGGCTGCAGCGCACCGACATCGACACCGGACTGCCGCAGGAGGGCTACCGCATCTGGCGGCAGGATTCTCCTGCGCAGCAGGCCTTCGAGGACATCGAGCGCTACCCGTACGACCCGGCCTGGGTGCTCGAGGGGCGCTTCGAACTCGTCGACGAGCAGCGCGTCGTGCCGTTCGAGCACATCAAGGATGCCGGCGCCACCCGTGGCCTGCCGGTGTCGGGAGACCTCGTGTTCAGCGTCGACGGCACCGAGTACCGCCTGAACGCGTTCGACACCGTCTACGGCGGCACCGCCAAGCTGCAGCTCGTCTTCGGCGACCGCACCAACGGCGCCGAGACGTACGGTGCCGGGCGCTTTCTGTTCCTCGACCGGCCTGCCGAATCACGCGACCTGCGCCCCGGCGACAGCGTCGCCCTGACGGTCGACTTCAACCGCGCGACCGTGCCGCCGTGCGGGTTCTCAAACCAGATGAACTGTCCGCTGCCTCCGGTGCAGAACCGGCTGCCGTTCGCGGTGCGTGCCGGGGAGAAGCGCGTGCGCTTCGCCGACGGCTTCACCCTCTGAGCGACTTCCCCCCAATTCGGCAGTTCTTGCCGTCGCCCCCCACAGCAAAGGATCCGACGTGACCTCACGCCGCCTCACCCGATATCTCGCCGCGCCCGCGATGGCATCCGCAGCCCTCCTCGTGCTCGCCGGCTGCGCCTCCGGCGACACCTCGTCGTCGGGATCGGGCCAGCCCGACGCCGCGGCCGAGATCGTCATCGGCTCGCAGAACGAGCCCACGAACCTCGACCAGATCTTCGGCGGCTCCTCCGGGGTCACCGAGGTCTTCACCGGCAACGTGTACGAAGGCCTCTTCCGCATCACCGACGACGCCGAGGTCGAGCCGCTCCTGGCTGCCGAGACCGAGGTGTCCGACGACGGCCTCGTGTACACCTTCACCCTCGCCGACGCCGCCTTCCACTCCGGCGACCCGCTGACCGCCGACGACGTCAAGTACAGCCTCGAGCGCTTCGTGGGCGAGGATTCCATCGCCGCCCGCAAGAACCAGCTGAAGGTCATCGACACCGTCGAGGTCGTCGACGAGACCACCGTCGCGGTCACCCTGAGCCAGCCGTCGATCAGCTTCACGTACAACCTCGGCTACGTCTGGATCGTCAACGACGAAGCGGGGGAGCTGACCACCAGCGCCGACGGCACCGGGCCTTACGCCCTGGCCGACTACCGCAAGGGCGACTCGATCACCCTCGAGGTCAACGACGACTACTGGGGTGACGCACCCGCGAACGGCGGCGTCGTCTACCAGTACTACGCCGACCCGACCGCGCTGAACAACGCGCTGCTGACCGGCGCCGTCGACCTCGTCACGAGCCAGTCGAACCCCGACAGCCTCGCCGAGTTCGAATCGGCCGGCTTCCAGATCATCGAGGGCACCTCGACGACGAAGGAGCTGCTGGGTCTGAACACCCGGATCGCACCCTTCAACGATGCTGCCGTGCGCAAGGCGCTGTACTCCGCGATCGACCGCGAGAAGCTGCTCGACGCCATCTGGGACGGTCGCGGCGAGCTGATCGGCTCGATGGTGCCGCCGTCGGAGCCGTGGTACCTCGACCTCGCCGACAACAACCCGTACGACCCGGCCCTCGCCGAGCAGCTGCTCGCCGACGCCGGCTACGCCGACGGGTTCACCTTCACGATCGACACCCCCGACTCGGGCGTGCACTCCACGGTCGCGGAGTTCCTCAAGTCCGAGCTGGCGAAGGTCGGCGTGACGGTGGAGATCAACATCATCACCGACGACGAGTGGTACCAGAAGGTCTACACGGACAAGAACTTCGAGGCGACCCTGCAGGGCCACGTCAACGACCGTGACATCAACTTCTATGGCAACCCCGACTTCTACTGGGGCTATGACAACGCCGACGTGCAGACGTGGCTGGCTCAGTCCGAGGCGGCATCCACCGTCGAGGAGCAGACCGAGCTGATCGCGAAGGCGAACCAGCAGATCTCCGACGACGCCGCGAGCGTGTGGCTCTACCTCAACCCGCAGCTGCGCATCGCGGCGGAGGGTGTGAGCGGCGTGCCGGAGAATGGACTGAACTCTCTGTTCTACGTGTACGACATCACGAAGGCGTAGCGATCACCCGGTACCTGCTTCGACGGACAGGATTGCTGCTGCTGGCGTTCGCGCTGGCGGTGACGATCCTGTTCGTCGTGCTCCGGGTG
>NZ_JANJFJ010000382.1:0-4184 GCF_024626565.1 Microbacterium sp. zg.Y909 | reverse complement strand
CTCGGCGGCCTCGTCATCGGCAGCCTGCTGGACGGCATGTTCGACTGACCCGAGAGGGCACAGAAAAAGCGGATGCCGCGTGTAGGCGATGGTCCACGCGGCATCCGCTGAGCAAGAAGAGGTTATGAGGCGACGCGCGCCGCCGGCGGTGCCGCCGTGGTCAGCGAGATCACACCGTAGTCCCAGCCCTTGCGTCGGTAGACCACGCTCGGGTGGTCGGTGCGGGCGTCGATGAAGAGGAAGAAGTCGTGGCCGACCAGCTCCATGCGGTCGACGGCCTCTTCGACGGTCATCCACTCGGCGTCGAACTGCTTCGTGCGGATGACGACGGGCGTGTAGTCCGCTTCGTCGGCGCTCTCGGCCTGCACCGGAACGGTGCCGGTGGCGACGGCTTCGAGCACGTCCGCCGAAGCGGGCTGCACGTCGATGCCCTCGAGCGCGCCGTTCTCCTTCTTGAAGGTCGCCCCGCGCGGCTTGTCACGCGCGTCGAGGCGCTTCTCCTTGGCACGGCGCAGCTGCTCGGCGAGCTTGTCGACGGCCAGATCCAGCGCGGTGAACTTGTCACCGTCTGTCGCCTCGGCCCGCACCAGCGGACCCTTGCCCGTGAGGGTGAGCTCGACCGTCTCGTCTTCCATACGCCCGTTGTGGTACGCGCGGTGGGTCACCTTGACGTCCAGCCGCTGGGCCCGCGGAGCGAGGTGCTCGACGCGCTGGGCCTTTTCTTCGACTACGGTGCGGAATCGATCGCTGATTCCCACTCCCACGCCGACGATGCTGGTATCCATCCTTGACCTCCTTGTTCCGGTCCGCCCGGCCAAGGGCGGACCATGTGTCGCCTTGTCCTCCAACGCTATCGCCCTCGCCGCCCGATGTCATCTCGGCGCCCGTACGTGCGGGCCGTCACGGCCACGGTGGCAGCGCCCATGACGCGCATACCGCCGGCCCGCAGCGCCCTCGCCGCCTCAGCGAGGGTGGCCCCTGTGGTCACCACGTCGTCCACGAGCACCACCGGCAGGTCGACGACCGCGCGCAGCGTCATGCTGCCGGCGACGTTGGCGCTGCGTGCCTCGCGCGTCAGCCCTCGCTGATCGCGTGTGGCCCGGGCGACCTGCAGCAGCCGGTGCGGATGCACGCCGGACCGGCGCGCGATGAGCTCGACGGGGCGATATCCCCGCCGACGCACCGAGGCGCGCGATGCGGGCACCGGGACCACCGCCACCGGCGAGTCATACGCCCCGAGAGCCGCGGCCAGCGCCGGCGCGAGCGCCCGGGCCAGCGACGTGCGCCCGTCCTCCTTGAAGGCGCGCAGCACCCGCGCTGCGACCCCCTCGAAGCCCAGGCCGCTCCAGATCTCCAGACCGCCGGCGCTGTGGCGGCGGGGGCGGGGGCGGGGTGCGAGCTGTGCCAGGCACGACGGGCACAGCGCCGTGTCGGCGAGGTCGCAGCCGGCGCACCAGGTCGGAAATGCCAGCGACAGCGCATCGGCGAGCGCGCCGCGTACGAGGGGTGGCACCGCGATCATGGTGCGAGTCTGCACGGGTGCGCCGACGCCGCGGAGCATGCCGCGAGCGTCGGGGACGGATCGGCTCCGTCGGCGGCTGGGGAGGGCGGGGCTGCTCAGCCGGGAGTGCCCTGCACCGTGCCGAGCACGATGACGCGCAGGTCGCCGGAGGCATTGCCCCAGTTGGTCCCCCGGCGGACATACAGCACGCCGCGGGTGTCGAGCAGCCGCGGGACGAAGGCCTGGTTGGTCGGGGCGATCGTCGTCACCGCCGCCGGTGCGGTGACGACGTCCGCCGGTCCCCCCACGAGCTGCTCCACCACGTTGGTGTCACCGGCGACGTCGGCCACGATCCCCACGTGCGTGGCGTCGAGCCAGGCCATGTCCGTTCCCGGCCCGGCCAGCGAGCCGAGCATCCACGGTTCACCGAGGCGCACCGGCACCCCGCCGTCACGGACGATGCCGGCCACCCACACGGCCGGCTGGCCGCCGTCGCTGACGACCGCCGCCACCCGCGTCCCGTCGCGCGATACCTCCATCGCGCTGATCCGGGTGGCATCGGGCCACGCGCCCGCGACGTCGACCCTCGCGCCGTCCGGACCGAAGGCCTGCAGCCCCTGCGGATTCGAGCGCGGCACGCTCCACACCCAGTTCCCGGTGTCGATCGTGGGGGCGATGAGGTCGGGGCGGGTGTCCACGTCCGCCCAGCCGTTGACCGCATCCACACGCGCGACGGCCCCCGTGCCGCGCAGCAGCGCCGCGGCATCCTGATCGGCCGACACCTGCACCGCCGTGGGGCCTGCGTCCACGATGGCCTCGGAGAGATCGGCGATCGGCTCGAGCGACTCACCCGCGAGGAAGCCGAAGCCCTCCTCCACCAGCACGAGGGGCTGCGGCGGAACCCGTGTCGAGCGGGTCTCCACCCGCGACGCCGGCAACGGCTGGCCGTCGACGGTCAGCTGAACGGCGGAGACGCCGGCGCCGGAGAGGCTCTCGAGCAGCTGTGTCTGCACGCGGTCCAGGGTCTCCCGGTCCAGATCCAGCGCGCCGGGTGTGAGCTCGACCTGCGCCGTGCCGTCGTCCCGCACGGGCACCGTGCGTGCGGCGAGGGTGACGTCCTCGGGCACGGCGTTGGCGACGGCCCCCGACAGCCACGGGCTCGGCCCGCCCTCGAGCAGCGCACTGGCCACGCTCGTGGCGGGGTTCGTCGTCGTGAACCACCGGACGTCGGGGACGAGGTAGGTCCATGTGGGGTCGAAGTACGCCAGCGCGTAGCTGCGGAACACGACGTCGAACCGGGCGTCGTCCAGCACGATGCCGTTCGGGGCCTCGCTGATGCGCCACTGCCCGTCCTCCTGTGCCAATCCGAACCTCAGCTCGAGGTCGTCGCCCCCGAGGTCGTCGTAGGAGCCGGCCTCGTCCACGGTCGCCTGGGCCGTGACGTTCAGCACGATGGAGTCGTCGCCCGCCTCGATGTACTCCCGCTGCGAGAAGTCGTCGATCGTGACATTCGCGGACGGGTCCCACGTCTCACGGGCCTCGGCGGTGAGGTATTCGCGCGCCGTGGCCCACTCCCCCCGGGTCCCCGAGCCCGCGCGGATGAAGCCCTCGACGATCTCCCGCGGGGTCGCACCCGGCTGCGGGGGGTCGGCGACGAAGGAGATGTCGGGCGGCTGCGTGTCGGCCTCCAGCGGCAGGCCGGGGTTGACCGGGCCGCTCGTGGGCAGCCCGGCGCACGCGGACAGCATGAGGGCGGATGCCGTGGCGATCGCGACAGCGAGCGCGCGGATCGGCGATCTCATCGCTTCCCCCTCCGGTCTGCGGGCGGTATCTCGATCGGCTGGGTGAGTCCGAGCGTGTCGAAGGTGGCGTCGTCGCCGGGGTCGGCGGCGATCGGCGAGACCCCGTTCAGCTCGCTGCCGTGCCGGGGGATGGTCAGCACGAAGTGTGTGCCCCGGCCCAGCGCCGACCACACCGCGAGGGTGCCGCCGTGCAGCCGCGCATCACCCAGCGCGATCGACAGGCCAAGCCCCGTGCCGCCGATGGTGCGCCTGCGCGACGGATCGGCGCGCCAGAAGCGATCGAACACCCGCTCCGAATCGGCTGCGGTCATGCCCAGTCCGTAGTCGCGCACCCCGAGCGCAACGGCGTGCTGGTCGCTGTCGACGGTCACCACGATCGGGCGACCCTCCCCGTGCTCGATGGCGTTGCCCAGCAGGTTGCGGACGATGCGGCGCACGCGCCTCGGATCCATCTCCACCGGCGAGTAGCCGCCGGGGGCGATGAGTCGCACATCGGAGCCGTGCTGGTCCGCGAGCTGCTGCATCGACGCGATCACGTCCTCTGCCAGCTGCGTCATGCTGGTCGGCTCGATCTCCAGCTGCACGGAACCGGCGTCGTACCGGCTGATCTCGAGCAGGTCGGTCAGGAGCGTCTCGAACCGCTGCACCTGGGCGTGCAGCAGCTCCGCGGCGCGTGCAGTGGTGGGGTCGAACGCCTCGCGCCGGTCGTTGAGCATGTCCGAGGCCAGGCGGATGGTGGTCAGGGGCGTCCGCAGCTCGTGGGAGACGTCCGACACGAACCGCTGCTGCACGAGCGAGAGGTCGGCGAGGTCCTTGATCTGCGATTGGATGCTGTCGGCCATCGCGTTGAACGAGCGCGCGAGCGTGGCCAGCTCGTCGTC
>NZ_JANJFJ010000381.1:0-4184 GCF_024626565.1 Microbacterium sp. zg.Y909 | reverse complement strand
TCTCGTCTCCTCCTCCCCAGGCCGCTCAGGCGGCCGCGGGCAGGAGCGATCTGTGGACAGCGGGGACGGCGGACGACGCACCGGCGCACAATCGGGTCATGCTTCACCTCGACCCCCGCCATCCGCCGCTGTGGCGCAGCGCCACGAGCCTGCAGTTCGGCACCGAGCCCCTCGCGGTCATCGACCACCTGGCGCCCTGGCAGGAGCGCATGGTCGCGGCGCTGGTCAACGGCATCCCCGCCAGCGCCTACGACGCCTGCGCGCGGGCGTTCGGCGCCGACGCCCCGGCGGCGGCGGAGCTGCGGCTGCTGCTGTCGCCGGTGCTGCGCGACGGCGACGATCCGCCCGCCCGGCCGGTGCGCCTCGAGCTGCCCCATGATCTGCCGCCGCGCATGGCCGAGGTGCTCACCGACGCGTTCATCGAGGCCGGTGCCGCGCCCGAGGCGGCGCCGTGGTGGGACGTGCCGGCTCTCCCCGTGGGCGGCGGCGCCCCCGTGGTGGCGGTCGCCGCGCACGTGCTCGATCCGCGGCGCACGGCGCGCTTCATGCGCGACGACATCCCGCACCTCCCGGTCGTGCTCGCGCATGACCGCGTTGACGTCGGGCCGTCCGTTGTGCCGGGGGTGACCGCCTGCACCGCGTGCACGCACGCCCACCGACGCGATGCCGACGAGGCCTGGCCCGCGATCGCCGCGCAGCTGCTCACCCTCCCGGCACCGCAGACGCCGCGGGGCATGCTGTACGACGCCGCCGCTCTCGCCGTTCGGCTGCTCAGCGCCGGGCCGGACCGCGCGGGCCGGTCGGCGACGATCCGCGGCCGCCGCGGGCGGGTGACGTGGCACGCGAATCCGCCACACGAAGCGTGCCTGTGCCGATCTCACGCACGAAGCGCGACACCGCTCGCTCCCGTTGTCCCGTTCCCCGTGCCCACGACAGCGACAGTGTCCGCGCGGCGCGCGTGATGCCCACGTACGCCAGCCTGCGCTCCTCGTCGATGGTCTCGGGGGTGTTCGCGTACGAGATCGGCAGCAGTCCCTCGGCCATGCCGATGAGGTGCACGTGGTCCCACTCCAGACCCTTGGCGGCGTGAAGGGTCGCCAAGGTCACGGTGCGCAGCGCGGGCTCGTGCTGGTCCTTCGCACGAGCTATCAGGTCGTCGGTGAAGGCGCGGAGGGTCGTTCCCTCCCGGGATTCCTCGGCAAGGCGCAGGATCGCCGCCCGCGCTTCCCAGGCATCCCGCACCGCGCCGCCTGCCGGCGGCGGCTCGTCGGTCAGCCCGGCGCGACGCAGGATGTCGCGCACCGTCGGCAGGAACGCGGTGTCCAGGGGCGCCACCGTCGCCGCGCGCAACTCGAGGATCGCCTGACGCACCTCGGGCAGGTCGAAGAAGCGCTTGCCCCCCAGCACGGTGGCGGGGATCTGCCGCTCCGCGAGGGCGGTGAGGATCGGCGCGGACTGCGAATTGGCCCGATAGAGCACCGCGATGCTCTCGGGGTCGACGCCTGCCGCGAGCTGGGCGGCGACCGCCCGCGCGACGCCCGCCGCCTCGGCGGCGTCGTCGGGGTAGGTCGTCACGGTGGGCATGGGTCCCGGCTCGTCGCCGGCGGCCGACACCAGCGCGAGGGCGCCGGGCCGGTCGCGCATGAGCTCGTTGGCCACCGCCAGCACGGCGGCATCCGACCGGTAGTTGCGTTCGAGTCGCACCACGCGCGCATCGGGATGCCGCTCGGCGAACCCCACCAGGAACTGCGGGTCAGCGCCGGCGAACGAATACACCGTCTGGCTGGCGTCGCCCACGACGCAGAGGTCGCGGCGCTCCCCCAGCCACAGCTCCAGCAGCCGGTACTGCACCGGCGACACGTCCTGGAACTCATCGACGGTGAAATGACGGTACTGCTCGCGAACCGCGGCGGCCACGTGCGGCTCGGTCTCGATCATGCCGGCGCACGCGAGGAGCACGTCCTCGAAGTCCAGCTGGCGTCGCTCGTCTTTGAGCTTCTCGTACGCGCGCTGCAGGTCGACCACCTGCGACAGGTCGAGTCCCGCGACCCCGCGCGGGCGCGCGACGGCGTACTCCTCGATGCTGCGCATCGTGACCTTGCGCCACTCGATCTCGGCGGCCACGTCGCGCAGCGCCATCGGCCCCGGATCGAACCCCAGTGTGTCTGCGGCGTGGGCGAGCACGCGCACCTTGCCGTTGACGATCGACGGCGCGCTGCCGCCCGCGAGCTGCGGCCAGAAGAAGTTCAGCTGCGCCAGGGCCGCCGCGTGGAAGGTGCGGGCGGCGACGCCCGGCACACCGAGCGCCCGCAGCCGGCCACGCAGCTCTCCGGCCGCCTTGGTGGTGAAGGTCACCGCCATGACGCGCGAGGGCGAGTAGGCGCCGGTGTCGACGCCGTGGGCGATGCGGTGTGTGATGACCCGCGTCTTGCCCGTGCCGGCACCGGCGAGCACGCATACCGGTCCCCGCAGCGCGGTGGCCGCCTGCAGCTGCGCGTCGTCCAATCCGGCGAGGGGAACGATGCTCACGTGCGCCCCTCGAACCAGTCGGTGATGAGGCGGTGGGCGATCGACGCAGTGCCCGGCAGCAGCACGTCGCCACCACCGGCGAGGGCCTCGGCGATCTCGTCACGGGTGAACCAGCGCACGGCCACGATCTCGTCGCCGTCGGCGCGCGCCGCGTGCTCATCATCGGCCACGGCGTGGAAGCCCAGCATGAGCGAACGCGGATAAGGCCAGGCCTGCGACCCGCCGTATCGCAGCTCGCTCAGCCGCACGCCGGCCTCTTCATGCACCTCACGCTCGACAGCGGACTCCAGCGACTCCCCCGCCTCGACGAAGCCGGCGAAGGTGGAGTAGCGGTTGTGCTGTGCCCACATCGCGTTGGATCCGAGCAGCAGTCGCTGCCGGTCCGCGCTGGTGACGGCGACGATGACGGCGGGGTCGGTGCGGGGGAAGTGCTCGCGGCCGCAGCCCTGGCACGTGCGCGCCCAGCCGGCGGCGTGCACGCGGGTCACCGCGCCGCACGCGGGGCAGAACGGGGCCTCCAGCAGCCACCGTCCGAGACTCAGCGCGGCGACGAAGGCGTCGGCGTCGGCGCTGCCGAGCTCACCGCCCACCGCGCGAAGGGCGCCCCAGGTCTCGGCGACGGCGGGAGCCTCGGCGTCGGCCGGGGTCGCCGCGAGCAGCAGCGGCACGCCGGCGCCGTCGCGCCCGAGGAAGGCCCAGGTCGCCTCGGAGCCGACTTCGTGCGGGCGCAGCCAGCGGAGGGCCCCGTCCGCTGCCAGCGGCGCACGGTCACCGTGCACCACGAGCACTCGGGCGTCGGGTCGCGCGCGGGCATCGTCGAGCAGGCCTTCCACAGCGCGTTCGTGCGCAGCGCGGTCGAGCCCGATATGCACGGGCGACGCGGGGTGCGGGCTCTCGGGCACCGTCATCCGGGACCTCTCTTGCGGGCGTGGCGCGGGGGTGAACGGAGCGCGCGCGACCTACCCTGGGGGGCATGGCACGCTCTCCCCTCACTTTAGCCGCGTCAGTCACGTCGGCCCTTCCCCGGGTCGCCGTCGTCGGGGTCGGGGAGCTGACAGAGAGCGCCGCCGGCCGCTTCGATTCGGCGGTGGCCGACCTCGACGACGGCCGCCGCGTGGTGGTGCGGGTGGCCAACTCCGCCGAGGCCGCCGACGAGCTGGTCGCCCAGGTGCGCGTGCTGCGGGCCCTGTCGGCCGGGGTGCGCGGCGTGCTGCCCTTCCGCGCTCCCGAGGTGCTGGGCGAAGCAGGCCTCGGCGGCTCACGGGTGTTCGTGTCCGACCTGCTGCCGGGCTACCGCGTCGAGGCGGCCCATGTGCCCCCAGGGCGCGGCGTCGCCACGTCGCTGGGCGCCGCGATCGCCGACATCCACGGCCTGCCCATCTCGGTCGTGCGCGATGCGGGCCTTCCCGCCCGCACCCCCGCGCAGGTGCGCGACGAAGCCGAACGGATGCTGGATCGGGCCGAGGCCACGGGGCTGCTCCCCTTCGCCCTGCTGCGGCGATGGAGCACGGCCCTCGCCGCGGACGAGCTCTGGCGGTTCGAGGCCGCCGTGACGCTCGGCGGGGCCGAGCCCACCGCCTTCCTGCTCGAAGACGTCGACGACGTCCCCACCGTCACCGGCCTGCTGGACTGGCACGGCCTGAGCGTGGGCGACC
>NZ_JANJFJ010000380.1:0-4221 GCF_024626565.1 Microbacterium sp. zg.Y909 | reverse complement strand
GCGGAGACGGAGGGATTTGAACCCTCGGTCCCCATAAGGGGACTCCACCTTAGCAGGGTGGTGCACTAGGCCTGACTATGCGACGTCTCCAGGCATCCGACGACAGGCGACGGACGCGCTCAGCCATCATAACCCGCTCGCGCACCCCGCGATGAACACGCTCAGCCGCGAACGTTGCCGACCGAACAGGTCTCCTGCGCTGCGGTGGAGCCGGTGATCGACTCGGGCAGCACGACGACGCCCTCGGCGGGCGGGGTCGGGTCGGCCGGCGTCTCCCCCGCACCGGGGTCCGCGCCGTCGACAGGCGGGGCGGCATCGCCCGCGGGCGGCTCGACCACGACGACCGCATCGTTCTTGCCCGCCTCACCGCTCAGCTGCAGCGGCTGGTTCGCGCGCAGCGCCTCCCACATGAGGTCGGCGGCGGCGTGGTTGGGGACGACCTTGTCGGGGTCGTACGGATCGGTGAGGGTCGGGTACTGCAGAAAGGCGATGTCCTCGAACGCGACGTCCTTGGCGGCGAGGGCGATCTGCACCATGCGCATCGGGTTGGTCAGCGATTCGCTGGGGGTCACGTTCTTGACCGCGGTGCCCGCCAAGGCCCCCAGGGTCCCCATATCGGTGAGCACCTCCTCGCTGACGAGCTTGTTCACGAGCCTCGACATGTACTGCTGCTGGTTGCTGATGCGACCGAGATCGGAGCCGTCGCCGACGCCGTGCCGCGTGCGCAGGAACTGCAGGGCGTCATAGCCCGAGACAGTGCGCATACCCGCCGGCCAGTCGATGCCGGTGTGCGGGTCGCGGATGCCGCCCGCGATGCAGACCTCCACACCGCCGATCGCATCGGTGATGTTGATGACGTTGCCGAAGCTCACCTTCGCGGCGTACGGCACGCTCATTCCGCTGAGGTCGGACAGCGTGTTCACGACGCAGCCGAGGCCGCCGTAGGAGTACGCCGAGTTCAGCGGCTGCTTGCTCATCGCCGAGGTCTGGCGACCGTCCTCCCCCGTGCACGACGGGATGGGCACCATCAGATCACGCGGAAACGAGACGACCGTGACCCTGCGCGGGGCATCGGAGATGTGCAGCAGCATGTTGACGTCGTTGAGCTGACCGCCCGCGTCGGCACCCTTGCAACGGTCCCCGAACCACTCGGCGATCTCCTCCTCGCACTCATCGGTGCCGGTCACCACCATCGTGATCGGGCCCTCGAGAGGTCCCAGGCTGGGCGGCTGCGCCGGGGCGTCGTCGAGGGCGACGGAGTTCTCGGCGAGGTCCGCGACGAGGCCGACGGCGGCATAGCCGGCGACGGTGCCGCCAGAGATCGCGACGACCGCGGCGATCACGCCGATCACGGTCACCAGCTGCGTCAGCGGGTGGGGTTGCTTCAGCACGCCGTGGCGGGCGACGGGCAGCCGTCGACCGCGGGTCGGGAGGCCGCGCCCAGTATCCCCCCACGTTACCGTTCGAGCAGGTCTCCTGCGCCGCGGTCTGCCCCGGGATCGATGATGGGAGCGTCACGCCGGGCGCGGCGGTCTCGCCGGGCGTCGCGGCGTCGCTCGGGGCCGCGGGGTCGACCGGCGCGGCATCCGAGCCCTCCGGATCCACGACGACGACACCGTCACCCTGGCTGGCCTCGCCGCTCAGCGTGATCGGCTGGTTCGCCTCGAGCGCCGCCCACAGCGCTGCGGCGGCATCCTCGTCGGGGGCGACGCGGTTGGGGTCGTACGGGTCTTCCACGACGGGGTACTGCACGAAGACGATCTCCTCGAACGGCACGTTCTTCACCGCGAGGGCGATCTGCACGAGGGTCACCGGGTTGGTGAGGCTCTTGCTCGGGGTGACGTTCTCGACCGCAGTGGATGCCAGTGAGTACAGCGTCGCCGGGTTCGAGAGCACCTCGTCGCTGACGAGCTTGCGCGCCAGGCGCGACATGTACTGCTGCTGGTTCGAGATGCGGCCGAGGTCGCCACCGTTGCCCACCCCGTGCCGGGTGCGCAGGAACTGGAGCGCCTCCACTCCCGAGATCGTGCGGTTGCCCGCCTCCCAGTCGATGCCGGTGTGGTGGTCGCGGATGCCGTTGGCGATACAGACCTCCACCCCGCCGATCGCGTTGGTGATCTCGATCACCCCACCCCAGGTCACCTTCGCGGCGAACGGGATGTCCAGTCCGGTCAGCTCCGAGATCGCCGCGGCGACGCATGCCAGGCCGTTGTCCCCGCCGTTGGTGTACGCCGAGTTGAGGGGCTGCCTGCTCGAAGCCGGCGTCTCGGTGCCGTCGGAGTGCGTGCAGGAGGGAATGGGGACCATCAGGTCGCGGGGGAACGAGACCACGGTCACGCGGCGCGGCGCGTCAGAGATGTGCACGAGCAGGTTGACGTCGTTGAGCTCGCCGGCGGCATCCTCCCCCGTGCAGCGGTCCCCGAAATAGGCCGCATACTCGGGCTCGCAGGCATCGGTGCCCGCCAGCAGCAGGTTGACGCCGCCCTCGATCGCGCCGATGTCCGGCGGCACGGGACTCTGACCCTCGAGGTCGACCGACCCGTCGGCGAAGTTCGAGGCGAGGTCGTAGGCCGTATAGGCCGCCACGCTCACGCCCGACACCAGCACCACCGCCAGCGCCACCGCGAGGACCTTCATCAGCTGCGCGAAGGGACCGGGCGTGCGCTGTACGCCGTGGCGGGCCAGCGGCCGCCGACCGGATGAGGGCGCGCTCGCGCCGCTCGGGTCGGATGTGGCGATCACGGACGTCTCCTCGGGTGGGGCGGGCCGTGCTCGCCACACCCGAGCGCCGTGGCGGAGGGTGTGGGATTCGAACCCACGGGACATTTCTGCCCACTGGTTTTCAAGACCAGGTCCATCGGCCGCTCGGACAACCCTCCCGGCGGACGCCCTAGGACGTCCGTCGACAGGCCCCGAGTCTAGTCGACGGCACCGGGGTCCATTCTCGCCGGGGCGGCTGGGCAGCCGCTGTACGGCGCGCGAAGCCCGCGGCCGGGCACTCCGCCCCGCGCGGTCAGAGCGCGCGGAGGATCTCGGCGACGCCGCCGGCCTCGACCGAGCCCGTGGTCTCACCCGCTACCGAGCGCACCTCGTCCACGCCCTGGGCCATCGCCACGGCGCGGCCACCGTTCTGTCGCGCCCACCGGAACATGCCGATGTCGTTGCGACCGTCGCCGATGACGATCACATGCGCCGGGTCGACCCCGAGCCAGTCGCAGACGAGGGCGAGCGCGCTGGACTTGTCGACGCCGCGAGGCGCGATGTCGAGCCATGCCGTCCAGCCCACGGCGTACGACACCTCGTTGAGGCCGATACGGGCGACGAGGTCGACGAAATCCTGCTCGGTCTCGTCGGGCGAGACCACGACGACGCGGCTCGCGCGCTGGGCGGACAGCTCGTCGAACGTGACCTGCTTGGCGCCCTGCAGGTTCCAGTCGTCGAGGTGCTCGGTATACAGGCGGCTGCCGTCGGGCAGCTCGACCATGTAGCGCGCCTCCGGCAGGTGCTCGCGCAGCAGCGTCAGCACCTCGGAGGGATCGAAGGTCTCGGTGTGGAACCGCTCGTAGCGCACCTCGTCGCCCTCGACGCGCTTCATGATCACGGCGCCGTTGGAGCAGACGATGTACTCGGGGGCGATCTCGAGCACGCGCAGGATGCCGCGGGTGCTCTCCCAGCTGCGTCCGGTCGCCAGCATCACCTCGTGGCCGGCACGGTGCGCATGGGCGACGGCCTCGACGATGCCGGGGCTGAGGGTCTCGTCCTGCAGGAGGATCGTGCCGTCGATGTCGAGCACGATGAGCAGCCGCTCGGTGGGGACGCGGGGGTTCTCGGCATCCTCGGCGATGTCCTCGACGAGCTCAGCGGCGTCGGCCTGGTCGGTGACCTCGACGCTGCCGGTGGAGGGAAGGTGCGCCTGGTTCATGCGACCGGCTCCAGGACCTCGAGCCCTCCCAGGAAGGGGCGCAGCACCTCGGGAACCCACACCGAGCCGTCGGCGCGCTGGTGGGTCTCGAGCAGCGCGACGATCCAGCGGGTGGTGGCGAGCGTGCCGTTGAGCGTGGCGACGTGCGACGTCTTGCCGCCGTCGGGCCGGTACCGGATGTCGAGCCGCCGCGCCTGGTAGGTCGTGCAGTTGCTCGTGCTGGTGAGCTCACGGTAGGCGCCCTGCGTCGGGACCCAGGCCTCGATGTCGTACTTGCGCGCCGCAGACGAGCCGAGGTC
>NZ_JANJFJ010000379.1:0-4256 GCF_024626565.1 Microbacterium sp. zg.Y909 | reverse complement strand
GCGGTCATCCCCGCCATGCTCGCCCAGGGCGGCGGCTCGATCGTCAACACCGCATCCGAGGCGGCCCTGCGCGGCTCGGCGGCCGGAGCGGCCTACACCGCGTCGAAGCACGCGGTGGTGGGGCTCACCAAGTCCACCGCGTTCATGTACGGCCCGAGCGGCATCCGCTGCAACGCCGTCGCCCCCGGAGCGACCATCACCAACATCGAGGCGAAATTCGCCTCGCCGCTGGGCGCCGAGCGCGTGCGCGCGGCGATGACGATCCTCCCCGACCCCGCCGAGGCCGACGCCCTGGCGGCATCCATCACCTTCCTGCTGAGCGATGACGGCGTGAACATCAACGGTGTCACTCTGGCCAGCGACGGAGGTTGGTCGGCAGCCTGACCCGAACCCGCTGCCGACGAGGGGCCCCGAGAGCGCATCGCGCCCGGGGCCTCTGTCATCTACCCGAGAGACCGTTCGCCAGGGCGACCAGCTTCTCGAGCTGCCCGTATGAGACCGGCACCCCCGGAAAGCCCGCCAGCCGGCCGATCGGGAACGAGGCCATCATCTTCTGCATCGCCTCGTCGGGCATGAGCCCGCCGCCGGCAGAGCCCCCGAGCATCATCCCCATGGCCTTCTGCACGAGGGGACCGACGACCGGGTGGCCGAGCAACTCGCCCACCGACGACGACATGGTCAGCGGCGTGCGCACCTCGTCCGCCGCGACGGGAACGGTCACCGTGCCGCGCACGTCACGGCTCGAGGCGCCCACCGCCACCACGTAGTCGCCACCCTCGACGATCCACCGGTCGACCTGCACGTTCCAGTAGGCAAGGTCCGCGCGCGCGATGACGAGCTCGACCTCGCGCGTCTCGCCCGGCTCCAGCGCCACCGATGTGAACGCCTTCAGCTCCCGCGGCGGGCGGACGATGGTCGAGCCCGGAAGGGATGTGTAGACCTGCACGACCTCGCGCCCTGCCCGGGCTCCCGTGTTGGTCACCGTCAGCGCGACACGCAGGTCACCGGAGGCGGTGACGGATGCCGTCGGCGACCCGTAGTCGAACGCGGTGTACGACAGCCCGTGACCGAAGGGATACGCGATGTCCATCTGCCGGGCGTCGTACCAGCGGTAGCCGACGAACAGGCCCTCGCCATAGCGCACGTGGCCGGATTCGCCGGGGAAGTTGCCGTAGGCGGGGGTGTCCGTCAGTCGCAGCGGGATGGTCTCGGCGAGCTTGCCGGACGGGTTCACCTCGCCGAACAGCACGTCGGCGGTCGCGCCGCCGCCGGCCTGTCCCAGCAGCCACGCCTCGACGATCGCCGGCACCCGGTCGCGGAAGGGAAGTGCCACCACCCCGCCGTGCGAGAGCACGACGACCGTGCGGGGGTTGGCCTCGAGCACCGCGTCCAGGAGTGCGAGCTGCTCGGCGGGAAGGTCGATGTGCTCGCGGTCGAAGCCCTCCGATTCCTCGGCGGCGGGCAGCCCCAGGAAGACCACCGCCGTCTCGGCGTCGCGCGCGGCTGCGACGGCCTCGGCCACCAGCACACCCGCATCCGGATGGTCGGCGGCATCCGCACCGCCCCCGTCGAGCGCGAAGCCCACGGCCGCGACGACCACGCCCTCGGACAGGGCGCGGATCTCTTCCAGGGCGCTGTCGAGGCGGGTCGGGTTGATCAGCGACGACCCGGCGCCCTGATAGCGCGGCGCGGCGGCGAAGGCGCCGATGACGGCCAGTCGCGCATCGCGCCGCAGCGGCAGCAGCCCACCGTCGTTCTTCAGCAGCACGATCGAGCGCCCCGCCGCCTCGCGCGCCAGCGCGTGGTGCGCGTCGACGTCGAGCGGGGCGGGAGCGGGGCGCTCGCCGGCCCGCGCCACAAGGTCCATGACCCGTTGCGCCGCCGTCTCGAGCGACCCCTCGGCAAGGCGCCCCGCCTCGACGGCCTCGACCAGCTGCGCATCGGTGCGCCCGCCACTGGCCGGCATCTCGAGGTCTAGCCCTGCCGCCAGCGCTGCGACGCGATCCTCGACGGCGCCCCAGTCCGACACGACCAGCCCGTCGAACCCCCACTCTTCCCGCAGCACCTGCGTCAGCAGCCACGGATCCTCCGAGGCGTACACGCCGTTGATGCGGTTGTAGGCGCACATCACCGTCCAGGGCAGGGCCTGGGTCACCACCCGCTCGAAGCCGCGCAGGTAGATTTCGCGCATCGGCCTCGGGTCGACGTCCGCGCTCACCCGCAGTCGGTCGGTCTCCTGGTTGTTGGCGGCGAAGTGCTTCAGCGACGCGCCCACACCCTGGGACTGGATGCCGCGCACGGCGGCCGCACCGAGCACTCCGGCGACGACGGGGTCCTCGGAGTAGTACTCGAAGTTGCGGCCGCACAGCGGCGAGCGCTTGATGTTGATGCCGGGGCCGAGCACGACGGCGACGTCCTCGATCGCCGCCTCCCGCCCGATCGCCGCGCCGACGCGCTGCACGAGGTCGGCGTCGAACGACGAGGCCAGGCCGGCCGCCGGCGGGAAGCAGGTCGCCGGCACGCTCGAGGCGAGCCCCAGGTGGTCGCCCGCGCCGGTCTGCTTGCGCAGGCCGTGCGGCCCGTCGGTCAGCGTGATCGAGGGCACCCCGACGCGCTGTACCGCCTTGGTGCTCCAGAAGTCGGCGCCACTGGTCAGCGAGGCCTGCTCGTGGACGGTGAGATCGGATGCCGTGCGCGACCGCGGTGTCATGCGCACACCATAAGCCATCGGCCGCCGCGAACGCGGGGGGCGGTCTACGCTCGAGGTATGGCCACGCCCACCCTGGTGACCACCGACGCGGGACGCGTGCGGGGTTTCTGGCGCACCCGCGGCGGCCACCGCTCGGCCGCGTTCCTCGGCATCCCCTACGCCGCCGCACCGGTGGGGCCCCTCCGCTACGCCGCACCCGCGCCCGTGGTTCCGTGGACGGGTGTGCGGGATGCCACGACCTACGGGGCCACGCCGCATCGCTCCGACGACGGGCTGACCCTCATCCCGGAGCCGTCGATCCCCGGTGAGGACACGCTCAACGTCAACGTCTTCACCCCCGACCCGTCGGAGCGCTCCCCCGGCCTGCCGGTGATGGTCTACATCCACGGCGGTGGCTTCACCTCGGGCTCGCCGGCCAGTCCTTGGTACGACGGCGCCGCCTTCAACCGCGACGGCGTCGTCACGGTCACGGTCGCCTACCGGCTCGGCTTCGATGGCTTCGGTGCGATCGAGGGGGCGCCCGCAAATCGCGGCGTGCGCGACTGGCTCGCCGCCCTGGAGTGGGTGCAGCGCAACATCGCCGCGTTCGGCGGCGACCCGTCGCGGGTCACCCTCGCGGGGCAGTCCGCCGGCGGCGGGGCGGTGCTCACCCTCCTCGGTCTGCCCGCCGCCCAGCACCTGTTCCACGCCGCCATCTCGTTCTCGGGGGCCATCGCCGACGTCGCGGCCGCCCGAGCCGCTGCCGCATCGCGGCGCCTGGCGGCGCTGGCCGGCGTCGAACCCACCCGGGAGGGGTTCACCTCTGTTCCCGAGGAGCGCCTCTGGTCGCTGCAGGATGCTGCCGGCCGGCCGGACGACGCCGGCGCCCTCACGGTGGTGCGGGAACTGCTGCACGAGGGCCTGCCGTGGGGGCCCCTCGTCGACGGCGACCTGCTCACCATGCCGACGGTCGACGCTCTCGCCGCCGGCATCGGCGCGGACAAGCCGCTGATGCTGGGCACCACCGACGACGAGTTCACGATGGTCACCGACGGGCTGCGCGGCGTGCTTCGCCTGGTCCCGACCCCGCTCGCCCTCGGGCTCTTCCTTTCCGGCCGGTCCGTTCGTCGCGCGTACCTCGCGGCCAACCGGCCGCAGCGGCGCCTCGGCACCGCGGCGATGGCCGGCCGCTACGTGACCGACCGGCTGTTCCGGTCGCTGGTGCTGCGTGTCGCCGACGCCCGCACCGCGACGGGCGCACCCACCTGGACCTACAGCTTCTCGTGGCCCTCCCCCACCCGGCGGTGGTCGCTGCACTGCCTCGACGTGCCGTTCTGGTTCGACTGCCTCGACGCCGTGGGCGTGGCCGACGTCGCCGGCCCGGTGCCGCCGCCCGCGCTCGCGTCGGCGATGCACGGCACGGCGGTCGCGTTCGTGCGCGATGGCGCCCCCGGATGGACGCCGTGGTCGGCGCAGCCGGGCACCACGCGGGTCTTCGGCGGACCGGCATCCGCCCCCGACGTCGTGCCCGACGGCTACGCGAGCGCCCGGCCGCTGGTCAGCTGAG
>NZ_JANJFJ010000378.1:0-4261 GCF_024626565.1 Microbacterium sp. zg.Y909 | reverse complement strand
ACCTTCGCACCGGCGCCCACCAGCACGCGATCCCCGAGGGTGGGATGCCGCTTGCCCCCGTTGCGCGTCCGGCCGCCGAGCGTGACCCCGTGGTAGAGCAGCACGTCGTCGCCGATCTCGGCGGTCTCGCCGATCACCACGCCCATTCCGTGGTCGATGAAGCACCGGCGCCCGATGCGGGCCCCGGGGTGGATCTCGATGCCCGTGAGCCACCGCGTGAGCTGTGAGAGACCACGGGCGGGAAGGCGAAGGCCGCGCACCCACAGGGCATGGGCGACGCGGTGCGACCACACGGCGTGAAGGCCCGGATACAGCAGCGCGATCTCGAGCCCGTTGCGGGCGGCGGGGTCGCGCAGCCGCGCGGCGGCGATGTCCTCACGCACCCGGCCGACCAGCCCGATCAGGCTCCGCATCGGCGCGCTCACGCGCTCGCCTTCCGCGCGGGAACCGAATCGGGGAGAGGGGCCATGCCGTGCACGCGCACCTGCTTTCTGGGAATGATGACGGCCCGGGCGGCGCTGCCGCCCGGGCCGGAGGGGCTCAGTCTTCGCGCAGATCCTCGTACAGCGCGGTGGAGAGGTACCGCTCGCCGTACGAGGGGATCACCACGACGATGTTCTTGCCCTCCGCCTCGGGGCGTGCGGCGACCTGCAGCGCGGCCCAGAGCGCGGCGCCCGAAGAGATGCCGACGAGGATGCCGTCCTTGACACCGAGCTCGCGCGCGGTGGCGATGGCGTCGGTGAACTCCACGTCGATGACCTCGTCGATGACGCTCTGATCCAGAAGCGCCGGAATGAAGTTCGGTCCGATGCCCTGGATCTTGTGCGGGCCTGCCGTGCCCTTGGTCAGCAGCGGCGAGTCGGCCGGCTCGACGGCGACGATCTTCGCCTCGGGAACGCGCTCGCGCAGCACCTGGCCGACGCCGGTGATGGTGCCGCCCGTGCCGATGCCGGCGACGAAGTAGTCGACCTTGCCGTCGGTGTCGCGCAGGATCTCCTCGGCGGTCGTCTTGCGGTGGATCTCGGGGTTCGCCGCGTTCTCGAACTGGCGTGCGAGCACGGCGCCGGGGGTCTCGGCGACGATCTCCTGGGCCTTGGCGACCGCACCCTTCATGCCGCCGGCGGGCTCGGTGAGCACCAGCTCCGCGCCGTAGGCCTTCAGCAGCAGGCGCCGCTCCATCGACATCGACGACGGCATCGCCAGGATCACCCGGTACCCGCGGGCAGCGCCCACCATGGCCAGCGCGATGCCGGTGTTGCCGCTGGTCGCCTCGACGATCGTGCCGCCCGGCGGCAGCTCGCCCGACGCCTCGGCAGCGTCGACGATCGCGATCGCGATACGGTCCTTCACGCTCGAGGCGGGGTTGTAGAACTCCAGCTTGGCGAGCACCGTGCCCGGAAGGCCCTCGGTGATGCCGTTGAGCTTGACGAGCGGCGTATTTCCGAATGCGCTCGTGATGTCGGGGTGGATTCCGGACATGGTCTGCCTTTCGTGCGAGTCGGGGAGGCCTCACAGGCGGGCGGAGGTCCTGAGTCCAGCCTATGGGGCGCTTCGGGGGTCGGGCCTTTTGTGACGGTCTAGGCTGGATGCCGCTCATGCCCCATCCCCACCCTGAACCCGCACCCGCGCGCATCGCCGAGACGCTGCGCGCCGCCACCGACCTGCTGCAGCGCGCCGGGGTGGCATCCGCCGACGTCGATGCGCAGCTGCTGCTGGCGCACGTTCTGGGGGTGGGTCGCGGTGAGCTGCACGCCGCGGCCGTGCGCGGCGACACCGTGTCCGCAGGGCACGCCGGCGTCTTCGCCGACCTGCTCGAGCGCCGCGCCGCCCGCGAGCCCCTGCAGCACCTGACGGGCCTGGCCCCCTTCCGCCATCTGGAGGTCAAGGTCGGCCCCGGGGTCTTCGTGCCGCGCCCCGAGACCGAAACGGTCGCCCAGATCGCGATCGACGCCCTCTCGGCCGCCGCCGGGCCGACCCCGGTCGCCGTGGACCTCGGCACCGGCAGCGGCGCCATCGCGCTGGCGCTGGCGACCGAGGTGCCGCACGCCCGCGTGTACGCGGCCGAGAACTCCGTCGACGCCTTCGTGTGGGCGAAGGAGAACTTCCGCGCCGTGGGTGCCCCGAACGCGAGCATCGCGTTCGTCGACCTCGCCGAGGCCTTCCCCGAGCTCGACGGCACCGTTTCCGTGGTCGTTTCCAACCCGCCCTACGTCCCCGAAGGGGCGATCCCGCGCGACCCGGAGGTGCGCGACTGGGACCCGCCTGCCGCGCTCTACGGGGGAGCGGACGGCCTCGACGTGGTGCGCGTGATCAGCGGCGTCGCGAGCCGTCTGCTGCATGCAGGGGGGACTCTCGTGCTCGAGCACGGCGAGTGGCAGGGAGATCCGATCCGCGAGCTGCTCACGGCGGACGGCTGGCGCGCGACGGCCACCCACCAGGACCTCACTCTGCGGGACCGCGCCACCACGGCCGTCCGGCCCTGAGCGTCGGCGCACCACCCGGGAGGGCGCTGACAGCACTTTGAAGGCGCCCCGATAGACTGACACGGCCATGTCACCCGTATTCGACAGCCGCGACGAGACGCAGCTGCTTCCCGGCCTGCGTCAGGCACGCCAGGCGATCGCCCGCGGCGAGCTCATCGTGATCCCCACCGACACCGTCTATGGGGTCGCCGCCGACGCCTTCAGCCCGGCCGCCGTGGCGCGACTGCTGGCGGCGAAGGGCCGGGGGCGCCAGTCGCCGCCACCGGTGCTCGTACCCGGTGTCTCGACGCTTCGGGCCCTGGCGGCCGAGATCCCCGAGCCCGTCGAGCGCCTGGTCGAGGAATTCTGGCCCGGAGGGCTGACCATCGTGCTGCCGTCGCAGCCGTCGCTGGCGTGGGATCTGGGCGACACGTTCGGAACGGTCGCCGTGCGCATGCCCGCCGACCGCATCGCCCTGGAGATGCTCGAGGAGTGCGGTCCGCTGGCGGTGTCCAGCGCCAACCGCACCGGCAAGGCGGCCGCCGTCGCGATCGACGAGGCCGTCGACATGCTCGGCGACACTGTGGCGGTGTATCTGGATGCCGGCACGCGCGAGACCGGCATCCCCTCCACCATCGTCGACGCGACCGGGCTCGTGGGGGAGGGCGACGGTATCGTGCGCGTCCTTCGTGACGGCGCCGTCTCGCGCTCCCGGCTGCGGGACGTGCTCGGCGAGCTGCTCGAAGCCGACCCCGACCAGGCGGACGGCGCCGCTGCGGCGGCCGGCGGCGGCGCGTGAAACAGTACGTCTTCATCGTCATCCTCACCGCGGCACTGACGCTGGTGCTGTCGTGGGCGGTATGGCGACTGAGTCTGCGATACAAGCTGTATCCGGCCATCCGCGAGCGCGACGTGCACAAGACGCCGACCCCCCGTCTCGGCGGCATCGCGATGTACCTCGCGATCATGGCGGCCTTCGCCGTCTCGGCCATGCACCCCGATCCCCGCTTCGGCAGCTTCTGGTCGGGCCCGGCGCCCTGGGCCGTGCTCGCCGCCACGACGCTCATCGTCCTCGTAGGCGTCGCCGACGATCTCTGGGACCTGGACTGGACCATCAAGCTCGGGGCGCAGTTCCTCGCCGCCGGCATCGTCGCCTGGTTCGGCGAGCTGCAGATCTACACCCTGCCCATCGGCGGCATCACCGGATTCTCCAGCACCGTCAGCTTCGTGCTGACGATCTTCTCCATCGTCATCGTCATGAACGCCGTCAACTTCATCGACGGTCTCGACGGTCTGGTCGCCGGGGTCGCGCTCATCGCCAACCTGGTCTTCTTCGCTTACGCCTACCTGCTCATGCGCGACATGGGTTCGGCGACCTACTTCACGATGGCGTCGTTCATCGCCGCCGTGCTCATCGGCGCCTGCATCGGGTTCCTCCCGTTCAACTGGAACCCCGCGAAGATGTTCATGGGCGACTCCGGTGCCCTCATGATCGGGCTGCTGATGGCCTGCTCTGCCGTATCGATCACCGGCTCGCTCGACCCCGCTCTGCTGGGCGACCCCGACCAGTTCGGCCGCTCCCAGCTGCTGGGTGCGTTCATCCCGATCCTCCTCCCGATGGTCGTCGTGCTGCTGCCGCTGCTCGATTTCGGCATGGCGGTGCTGCGGCGCATGCGCGCCGGCAAGTCCCCGTTCTCACCCGACCGCAAGCACCTGCACCACCGCATGCTCGACATGGGCCACTCCGACCGCGACGCCGTGCTGATCTTCTACGCCTGGACGGCGGTGGTCAGCCTCGC
>NZ_JANJFJ010000377.1:0-4270 GCF_024626565.1 Microbacterium sp. zg.Y909 | reverse complement strand
ACAGCGTCACCGCGACGAACGCGCCGAAGATCGAGATGTTGAGGATGGGGTTGTTCTCCGCGGTCTGCACCGCGGCGTCGATCGCGCCGAAGATCTCGTTCATGCCCCCGCCTCCTGCTGCTCCAGCTGCTCACGAATCGCCGTCGCCTGAGGGTCCAGCTTGCGGTTGGCATACCAGACATAGGTCATGGTGATCACGAAGGTGGTCACGAACTGCCCCAGGCCGAAGAGCAGGCCCACCGTGATGTCCCCCGAGACGCGCTGGCTCATGAAGTCGGTCGCAAAGGACGACAGCAGCACGTAGACGAAATACCAGACGAGGAACGCCACGGCCAAGGGAAAGACGAAACTGCGCTGACTGCGCTTGAGATTGCGGAATTGCGGTGAGTCCTCCACCGCGACGTAGTCGATCGCGCCCGGCGGGGCGGTCTCGTTGGGTCGTGCGGTCATCTGTGCGGCCTCCTTGCCACTCGTTCTGTCCGCTCGGGAGCACCGCGCCTGTGCGGGGCTTCCCCTCGCGAGGGGTCTCACAACCCACGGAGAGCCCGGGATCTGCCCCCCGCCGCGTGATAGCGTCGACGCTACGAAAGTCGGCGAGGGCGCCGTCACCCCCGGAAGTAGGTAGTGCGTGGCCGCACAAACCGGATTCGACACCGATGACCAGCTGATAGCGCGTGCGGTCGGCGACCTCTCGCGCCGCACCCGATTCCCCGTCGTCTTCGGCGGACTCGAACGTTCCGGCGCCATTCACGTCACTGCCATCGCCGGCGCCCGCACGCGCAGCATCGAGGGGCTTGTGGTGCAGGCCAGCAAAGGTCTGGGCGGAGCCTCCTTCGTGGAGGGTCGCCCCCGCCTGGCACTGGATTACCGCACCAGCCGCAGCATCACCCACGATTACGACCGCGCCATCCTCGGCGAGGGCATATCAACTCTTCTGGCCGTACCGGTGATGGTGTCGGGGCGTGCGCGAGGCATCATCTACTGCGGCTCCTGGCAGCGCTCCCCCGTCGGCGACGTGGTGTCACGGCCGGTGTTCGCGGCCGCGGAGTCACTGTCGACCGAGTTGCGCGTGCGAGACGAGGTGCGCCGTCGACTGGCGCTCTCACCCCCCACCGAGGCCGCGGCGCGGCTGCCCACTGCAGCGCGTGAAGAGCTCCGGGAGAGCTACGCCGAGCTGCGCAGCATCGCCGCGTCGGTGCAGGATGCCGGCCTGCGCAACCGGCTCACACAGCTCGAGAAGCGGCTGGCGGCCCTCTCGGCCGACGGCAACCGCCCCGCTGAGCGGGTGGAATCCACCCTCTCGCCGCGCGAAGTCGACGTGCTGGCCTGCTGCGCGCTCGGCTCGACGAACGCCGAAATCGCGACGACGCTCGGACTGAAAGAGGGCACGGTGAAGTCGTACCTCGCCTCGGCGATGTCGAAGCTCGACGCCTCCACCCGGCACGCAGCTGTGACGCGCGCGCGGCGCGTCGGAATCCTGCCCTGATAACACATCATGAGAAATGCGAGGGGGCCTGTCGTAACAGGCCTTATCGACAGTATGGTGTGCGCATGGCCCGCAGAATTGTGCACCAGCTCGTCGACGACCTCGACGGAACCGAACTCGAGGTCGGCTCGGGTGAGACCGTGCTTTTCTCGCTGGACGGCATCGCTTATGAGATCGATCTGACCGACGAAAACGCCCAGGCGCTGCGCAATGCTCTCGAGCCTTACGCGTCGGCGGCGCGTCGCGTCTCGGGCGGCCGCGGAGCATCGTCAGCCGGCAGCAACGGCGGACGAAAGCGCCGCCGCACCGGCCAGAACGACTATGGCCCGATGCGGGAATGGGCCAAGGCGAACGGTTACACCGTCTCGGAGCGGGGCCGCGTGCCGGCCGCCGTGATCGAGGCCTACGAAGCCGCCCACTGATCGGCGTGACGCGGGGCGTTTCTCCGGAGCGCACCGAGCAGCGAATTGTGCGCGGTTCGCTGCAGTTCCGCGTGGTCTCGAGCGGCACACCGTCGTCGGTGTCTCGACCGCCCATAGTGCTCGTTCACGGCATCGGAATGTCGCACCGCTATCTGACTCGGCTGCACGATGTGCTGGCGGCGGACGGCACCGTCTTCTCGATAGACCTGCCGGGCTACGGCGGCATGCCCAAGCCCGACCATGATGTCGACGTCGCCGAAATGGCTGCCGAACTCGCCTCGGTCCTGAATTCTCTCGATATCGCCCCGGCGGTGCTGGTGGGGCATTCGATGGGTGCGCAGTGGGTCGTCGAGGCGGCCTGCCAGAGCCCCGGGTCCGTCGCCGGCGTCGTCGTGATCGGCCCCGTCTCGGACGACCGTCACCGCTCCTTCCCCGCCCAGGCCAGCGTGCTGGCGCTGGACACCCTCGGTGAGTCCCCGATCACCAACGCGATCGTGTTCACCGACTACATCCGGTGCGGCGTGCCGTACTACCTCGCGCAGGTGCGCCACATGCTGACCTACCCCATCGAGCAGCGGGTGGGCGATCTCGCCGCGCCTCTGCTGATCATCCGCGGCGAGCACGACCCGATCGCGGGCCTGTCCTGGTGTCGCCGACTGGCAGCGCGCGCCGGCGAGGCGGCGGTGGTGATGATCCCCGGCGGTCATCACGTGGCGCATCGCACCGCACCCAAAGCCGTCGCGTCGGCCATCGTGGCGCATATCGGCGTGCCGGCGGCGGTGTGATCGACGCCGCAAAGGCTGCCGCCTGGTGGGTGCGGGACTACGCATACGCTTCGGCGTGGCAGATACGGGCGCTGTTCAACCGCACCGATCCCGAATCCTTCCTCAGCGGCGAGCGCACGCCGGTGATCGTGCTCCCCGGCATCTACGAGACCTGGAAGTTCCTCCAGCCGCTCGTCGCGGCGATCCACGAGCGCGGGCATCCGGTGCACGTGTTGGATGCCCTGCGCCGCAACGAAAGCCCCGTGCTCGAGGCGGCCGAGCAGGTGACCGCGTACCTCACTGAGCAGAACCTCCGCGACGTGATCATCGTCGCCCACAGCAAGGGCGGCCTCATCGGCAAGCAGGTCATGATCGGCCCCTCCGCCGACCGGGTGCGCAGCATGCTCGCCGTCTCGACGCCCTTCGGCGGCTCCCGGTACGCCCTGCTGATGCTCCCGCCCACCCTGCGCATCTTCTCCCCGATGGATGCCACGATCGTGGCGCTGGCCCGCCAAGAGACGGTCAACTCCCGCATCGTGTCGGTCTACGGCCGGTTCGACCCGCACATCCCCGAGGGCAGCGAACTGCCCGGCGCGAAGAACGTCAAGCTCGAGACGGGCGGACACTTCCGCATCCTCGCCCACCCGCGGGTGCCCGCGGAGTTCACGCTGCTCGCCCGGGCTCGCTGACGACTGCCCGCGGCATCCTCACCCCTTGACCGCCCCCTGCGTCACGCCCTCCACCACCCACCGCTGGGTGAACAGGTAGACGATGATCGCCGGGGCCATCGCCATCAGGTACGAGGCGAACGCGACGTTGTAGTTGTTGCTGAACTGGGTCTGGAAGATGTTCTGCACCACCGGCAGCGTCTGCGACCCCGGGTCCGAGATGATGAGCGACGGCATCATGAAGTCGTTCCATGACGCCAGGAAGGCGAAGATACCGACCGTGGCGCTCATGGGCGCCAGCAGCGGGAAGATCAGCTGCCAGAACGTCTGCCACGTGCTGGCGCCGTCGATGCGGGCGCTCTCCTCGAGCTCGGCGGGGATCGAGCGCAGGAACGCGGTGAAGAGCAGGATGCTGAAGCTCAGCTGGAACATGATGTGCAGGATCGTCACCCCGACCGGGTTGTCGAGCCCGGTGAGCCCCGTCAGCTGGATCTGCGGCAGCGCGACGACGGGGAACGGCAGGAACATCGCCGCGAGCAGGTAGTAGAAGGAGTACCGGAAGAGCTTGCGGTCCCAGTTGCGCGAGATCGCGAACGACGCGAGGGCCGCCAGCAGCACCGTGCCCGCGACCGTGAAGGCGGTCACGAGCGCGGAGATGAGGAACGCGCGGGGAAAGTCGGTCAGCTCCCACGCCTCGACGAAGCCGTCGATGCTGAACGGCGCCGGCAGCGAGAACGCGTTGCCGTCGACGGACTGCGACCTCGTCTTGAACGCCATCGACACCGTGACGTACAGCGGCACCAGCACCGTCAGCGCGCAGAGGATGAGGATGACGGTGCCCGACCAGTTCCACCGCTCCCCCCGCTGGCGGGCGGCGGGCTTCTTGCGGGGACTGTCGCCGTCGAGCACGCGCTCGGCGTTGACGTCTTC
>NZ_JANJFJ010000376.1:0-4273 GCF_024626565.1 Microbacterium sp. zg.Y909 | reverse complement strand
CGTGGCCGTTGGAGCCGAGGCCCTCCGGCAGGGCGAACGTGCCCGTGATGAGCACCTCGCCGGTGGCGGTGACCGCGCCGACGAGCGGCCCGGACGAGGGCGTCTGCGAAAGGATCAGCGCGTTGGAGGTCGCGAGACTGCCGGTGCTGCCGGCGCCCCGCGCGAGGATGTTGTCGAAGGATGCCGGCAGCTCGACGGCGGCGTCGCCCGCCAGTAGGTCGGCACCCAGGGCGCTGTTGACGACGGGAGCCTCGGCGGCCGCGTCGATGACCTCGGCGGCATCGACCTCCGACTCGACTTCGTGCTCGTCGGCAACCTCGTCAACGACCTCTTCGTCGGCCTCGGTGATCTCGGGCTCGCCGGCCTCGGACTTTGCCTCGTCGTCGGAATCAGGCGTCGCGACGGTGGGCTGGTCCCCCGTGCCCTCCACAGCGGCATCCTGAGACTGCTCAGCCTGCGCCGCGGCTTCGGCATCCGCCTCGGCTTCTGCGCTCTGCGCTTGCTTCTCCGCCGCGTGTGCCGCCAGCAGCTCCGACGTCAGGACCGGGACCGATGCCGTGCGGATGCGCTCCTGCTGTCGCGCCTGCCGGCGGGTCAGCGGGTGCGCATCGAGGTCGACGCTGGCGTCGGGCTCGGGGGCGGGCGGCACCGCCGTCGGCGTCGCCGGCCGGGGCAGCGGTGTGGCCACCACGGGAGGCTCGGCGGGAGGCTCGGTCGACGTGATGATCGGTGTCGCCGCCGTGTTGCGCAGTTCGCGCATCTGCTTGCGCGTCAGCGGCGGAGTGGGCTGCTCGGGTGTGCTCATGCCTGGCTCCGATAGAGGTGATGCTTCGCAATGTATTGGACGACGCCGTCGGGGACGAGATACCACACCGGGAAACCCCGCTGTACGCGATCCCGGCAATCCGTCGACGAGATGGCCAGGGCCGGGACCTCCAGCTGGCTGACGCCCTCCGGGGGCAGATCCTCGATGTTCAGCACGTGGCCCGGGCGTGAGACGGCCACGAAGTGAGCCAACCGCCACAGCTCGGCATGGTCGCGCCACGTGAAGATCTGCGCGATCGCGTCGGCGCCGGTGATGAAGTAGAACTCGGCATCCGGTCGCTGCGCCCGAAGATCGCGCAGTGTGTCGGTGGTGTACGTCGGCCCGCCACGGTCGATGTCGACGCGACTGGTCGTGAAGCGCGGGTTGGATGCCGTCGCGATCACGGTCATCAGGTAGCGGTGCTCGGCCGCCGAGACCTCATGCTTCTGCCACGGCTGGCCCGTGGGCACGAAGATGACTTCATCAAGATCGAGCGACTGCGCGACCTCGCTGGCCGCCACCAGGTGACCGTGATGGATGGGATCGAATGTCCCACCCATGACGCCGATGCGCGGTCGCGAAGAAGTCATGCAGAAGGCCTAGTGGTGGCCGTGTCCCGCCTGCGTCAGCTGGTCTGCGTGGGTGCGGGCGTAAGCCTCGGCCTTCGGCGAGTGACGGTTGGCGACGTTGCGGAACGACACCGTGACGAGCCCGAGCAGCAGGAACACCACCAGCGCGACGATGCCGTAGCCGACGTTGTCGAAGAGGCCGACGTGGTGTTCGGTCTCCGCCGCAGCGAGGGCGGTGATCGTAGCGAGGGTCATGCGGGCTCCGTTTCGGGTTGCGTTGGTGGCGCGGTGTCCAGCTTATTGCGTCAGGCGCGGATCTGCCCGCCACCACGGGCGAGCCACTTGGTGGTGGTGAGTTCCGGCAGGCCCATCGGGCCGCGGGCGTGCAGTTTCTGGGTCGAGATACCGACCTCGGCGCCGAAGCCGAATTCGCCGCCGTCGGTGAAGCGGGTCGAGGCATTGGCCATGACCACGGCGGAGTCGACCTCCGCGAGGAACCTCTCGGCCCGCGCGTCGTCGGTGGTGATGATCGACTCCGTGTGGCCGGTCGAATAAGCGCGGATGTGGGCGAGCGCCTCATCGAGGTCTGCCACCACGCGCAACGACAGGTCGAGGCTCATGTGCTCGACGGCGTACTCGGCGTCCGTGACGGGCACGACGCCGGGTGCGAGATCGCGTGTGGCGTCGTCGCCGTGCACCGTGACACCCTCGGCCTGCAGCGCCGCGACGACCGGCGGCACGAGGCGCGGGGCGGCGTCGGCGAGCACCAGCACCGTCTCCACGGCGTTGCAGACACTGGGGCGCTGCACCTTCGCGTTGACGACGATGTCTCGCGCCCACTCCAGCGGCGCCGTGGTGTCGAGCACGATGTGCACCACGCCGGCGCCGGTCTCGATGACGGGCACGGACGACTCGGTGACCACTGTTTCGATCAGCTGGGCGCTGCCGCGGGGCACGAGCACATCGACGAGGCCTCGGGCCTGCATGAGCTCACGTGCGCCGTCGCGGCCGAAGTCGTCGAGGGTCTGCACTGCCTCGGGGTCGATCCCCTGCGAGGCGAGGGCGTCGCGCATGACGCGCACGAGCGCAGCGTTCGAGTGCTCGGCGGCCGTGCCGCCGCGCAGCACCACCGCATTGCCCGAGCGCAGCGCCAGCGAGGCGATGTCGACGGTGACGTTCGGGCGCGCTTCGTAGATGGCGCCGATCACGCCGAAAGGCACCGAGACCTTCTGCAGGTGCACGCCGGTGGGAAGCTGTCGGTCGTCGAGCACGCGGCCGACCGGATCGGGAAGTGCCGCGACGTCGCGCACCGCTGCGGCGAGGGCGCCGATGCGGGCGGCATCCAGCCGCAGTCGATCCTGCAGGCCCTCGGACAGACCGGCAGAGCGTCCCCGCTCGAGATCCCGCGCGTTGGCGGCGGCGATCTCGTCCACTGCGGCGTCGATGGCGTCGGCGATCGCGTGCAGCGCGGCCGCCTTCTTTCCGTCATCCAGAAGGGCGACGCTGCGGGCCGCCTCACGCGCGAGCATCATCCGCTCGCGCGCCGTCGTCGGGGCGGTGAGGGTGGTCATCGGCCCAGTTTAGCCGCGGGTGATCGCGTCGGTATCTACCGCGCCCGTGATCGCACCGGCGGCGACGGGGCCCGGCGCGAACCACGTGCCGATGTCCGCCCCGTCCAGCGCCTCCCCCACGAGATCGGCGCTGGTGACAAGCACCCCGACCCCGGATGCCGCGGCGAGACGAGCAGCCGAGACCTTCGTGGCCGCTCCCCCGGTGCCGACGCTGTTGACGACGACCGAGCCGAACTCGAAGCCGCTGAGATCGTCACCGAACTCCACGTGGCGGATGGGCTCCGCGCCCGGTTCGGAGGGTGGGCGCGTGTAGAGGCATTCGATGTCGCTGAGCAGCACGAGGGCGTCGGCCCCGATGAGCCGAGCGACGAGAGCCGCGAGCCGGTCGTTGTCGCCGAAGCGGATCTCGTGGGTCGCCACGGTGTCGTTCTCGTTGACGATCGGGAGGATGCGCAGGCCGAGCAGCCGCTCCATCGCCCGGCGGGCGTTGGAGCGGTGGGTCGGGTTCTCGAGGTCCCCGGCGGTGAGCAGCACCTGTCCCGCGACCACGCGGAAGGCGCGCAGAGCCTCTTGATAGCGGTAGATCAGAATGTTCTGGCCCACCGCTGCGGCGGCCTGCTGGGTCGCCAGATCATCGGGCCGCTCGTCGAGCTCGAGGTACGGCATGCCGGTGGCGATCGCTCCCGAAGACACCAGCACCACCTCGACCCCACGCGCGTGTGCTGCCGCCAGGGCTTCGACGATCGATTGGATCTTGCCGGCGTTCTCGCCGCTGATCGACGACGATCCGACCTTGACCACCAGGCGGCGGGCCGTCCGGACCGCCGCGCGATCGGTCACGGTCACCGTGCGTTCTCCTCGTTTCGCTGCGCGATGCGCTCGGCCTCGAGGTCGGCGCGCGCCTCGGCCTTGGCATCCATGCGCTCGTGGTAGCGCTCGCGACGCTGGGACGTCGTGCGGCGCGGGTTGAGATCGAGTCGCGGGTCGGTGCCTCGCGGCGCGGTCATGAGCTCGGCTGCGGAGCTCATCGTGGGATGCCAGTCGAACACGATGCCGTCGCCCTCGCCGATGACCACGGTGGAACCGGCCTGCGCGCCCGCCTTGTAGAGGCCGTTCTCGACCCCGAGCTTCTCGAGCCGGTCGGCGAGGAAGCCGACGGCCTCTTCGTTCTGGAAGTCGGTCTGCTGCACCCAGCGCACGGGTTTGGCGCCCAGCACGCGATAAATGTTGCCGTACGTTCCGCCTTCGACGCGGATCTCGAATTCCTTCTCCGACCCCTTCGGGCGGATGACGACCCGCTCGGGTGCGGGGGTCGCCGCCAGGGTCGC
>NZ_JANJFJ010000375.1:0-4278 GCF_024626565.1 Microbacterium sp. zg.Y909 | reverse complement strand
GTTCGACTCCCCCTCGGTCGATGCCGTCTGGCTCGATCCCGCCCGGCGCACCCCCGGGCACACCGAGACGACGCGCGTGGGCGCCGCCGAGTGGTCGCCACCGTTGGAGTGGGTCTTCCACCTCGGAGAGCGCACGCCGGCCGGCATCAAACTCGGCCCCGCCTTCGACCGTTCGCTGCTGCCGTCCCGCGCAGAAGCGCAGTGGATCAGCGTCGATGGATCGACCATCGAGCTGGTCGTGTGGACGGGGCCCCTCGCCCGCACCGGTGTGCATCGGGCCGCCCTGGTGATCCGTGGCGACTCGGCCCACGAACTGACCGCGGCGGCGGACACCCCGGACGAGCCGGTGCGTCCGCTCGGCACCTACGTGCACGAGCCCGACGGCGCCGTCATCCGCGCCCGCCTCATCGGCGAGGTCGCGCGTCGACTCGAGGCCGGCATGCTGGCACCGGGCATCGCCTATCTCACCGGCGACGCGGCGCTCACGAGCCCGTTCGTGTCGACCTTCAAGGTGCGCGAGCGACTGCCCGCCGATGTGAAGGGTCTCGCCAAGGCCCTTCGCCAGCGGGACATCGGCACGCTCGAGATCAAGAAGCGCGGCGTCGACGTCGACCCCGCCGTGCTGCGCACCAAGCTCAAGCTCTCAGGGAGCGGATCGGCGACGCTGCTGCTCACCCGTGTCGGCAGCAGCAGGCTGGCACTCCTCGCCGACCGCGTGGACTGAGCGCGAGGGCTGCGGGCTCGGCGCCGGGCGACCGGAAGCGCCGATTCAGACTGTCTGGATCGCGGCGTCAGGCGAAGATGTTCGCGGTGTTGGCGGCCCAGACGAGCCATCCGGCGCTGTACAGCACCGAGAGCAGCGCGAGCACGAGCGCCCACAGCGCGATGGAGCGGCTCTCGAGGGGTCGGCGCAGCGCGATGACCGCGGTCACGGCGGCGGCCACCCCGATGGGGAAGCCCCACCCGACGAACCACGAGATCACCAGCCCCGCGATCGCGAATCCGAGCGCCCAGGCCGCAATCCCCACGACGGGGCGCTGCGGCTCGATCCAGGCATAGACCGCACCGGTGTCGCTCAGCGCCTCGCGCTCGGCCTGGTTCATGCCGTCGGCGACGTCGACCTCGACCGGCGCAGTGGGGAGCCGCTGGAAGCCGCCGCGGTGCTCGCCGGGCAGGCGCGGCGCCTCGTCTGCGGCCACCACGTCGGGAGAGGGCTCCTCGACCCGAGGACGCGGCCGCGGCCGCAGTGGCGGTGCGGCAGGCGGGGGCCCTGCGGCATCCAGTCGCTCGTCGCTCACGCCGGCACCTCCTCGGCGACCTGGATCTCGGTGACGGGAAGCGTCGAGTCGGCGCCGAACGCCAGCGACGAGGGTGGCCGGCCCGCGCTGATCAGCTCGGCGGCGAGCCCGGCGATCATCGCGCCGTTGTCGGTGCAGAGGCTGAGCGGCGGAATGCGCACCGTCACCCCCGCCTCGGCGGCGCGGGCCAGCGCGACCTCCCGCAGCCGCCGGTTGGCGATGACACCGCCGCCCAGCAGCAGGCGGGGGACGTCGTGACGGGCGCAGGCATCGAGCGCCTTCGTGACGAGCACGTCGACGACGGCTTCGCGGAAGGATGCCGCGACGTCGGCCGTGGGCACGGGCTCCCCCGCCGCCTCGCGCTGCTCGGTCCAGCGGGCGACGGCGGTCTTCAGGCCCGAGAACGAGAAGTCGTAGCGGTGGTCCGCCATGTCGGACGCGCGGGACATCCCCCGCGGGAACCGGATCGCGTCCGGATCGCCGTCGGCCGCCGCCCGGTCGATCTCAGGGCCGCCGGGATAGGGGAGCCCGAGGATCCGCGCCACTTTGTCGAACGCCTCGCCGGCGGCGTCGTCGACGGTCTCCCCCAGCATCTCGACGTCGGTCGTGAGATCGCGCACCAGCAGCAGGGACGTGTGCCCGCCGCTGACCAGCAGGGCGACCGTGGGGTACTCCACCGCGTCACCGGTGAGCAGGTCGGCGGCGATGTGGCCGACGAGGTGGTTCACGGCGTAGAGCGGCTTTCCCAGACCCACGGCGAGCGCCTTCGCGGCCCCGATCCCGACCATGAGGGCACCGGCCAGGCCCGGGCCGCTGGTGACGGCGACCGCGTCGAGGTCGGCGAGGGTGACAGGGCGTCCCTCGGCGGCTGAGGCCTCGGCGAGCGCCCGCTCGATGGCCGGCTGCAGCGCCTCGAGGTGGGCGCGCGCGGCGATCTCGGGGACGACGCCGCCGTAGCGGGCGTGCTCGTCCATCGAGCTGGCGATGGTGTTGCTGAGCAGGTGCCGGCCGCGCACGATGCCGATGCCGGTCTCGTCGCAGCTGGTCTCGATGCCGAGCACCAGCGGGTCGTCGCGGTTCACGAGTGGTCCCTTCCGGGGTCGGCAGGGGCGGGGGCGGCGGCTGCGGACGGGTCGGTCGCGGCGCCGGTGGCCGCGCCGGTTGTCGCTGCTACCCAGGCCCGCAGGTCCAGTCGCATCACAACGGCGTCCACACCGTCGGGCTGGTAGTACGCAGGCCGCCGGCCGAGCTCGGTGAACCCCTCGGACACGTAGAGCGCGTGGGCCGTGGGGTTGTCCGCCCGCACCTCGAGGAAGACCTCGGCGACGCGACGCGTCACCGCCTCGTCCAGCAGAGCCCGCAGGAGCGCCCTGCCGTATCCGCGCCCCCGGGCGTCCTCGGCGATCGCGATGGTCTGCACGTCGGCATCCTTCGCCCCGTCGGGGGCGCGCAGCCCCGCATAGCCGACGAGGCGGCCTTGCTCTTCGAGCGCGAAGTAGCGACTGTGCGGCGAGGCGAGCTCGCCGCGCATCAGCGTCTCGCTCCAGGCGTCGGTGGGAAACGACGCGCGCTCGAGCGCCATGATCGCGTCGAGGTCGTCGACGTGGGCCGCGCGCAGGGTCATGCGCCGACCTTCTTGCGCGGCGCCGGCACCGACACGTCCGGCGAGCGCAGGTACAGCGGCTCCGATCCCGCGACCTCGCGGCCCGCCGCGATCGCGCGGGCGGCGACGAGGGCGAGCATCTGCGCGGGCACGGCCGCAGCGTCGTGGCGGCGGGCGCCGAGCTCGCCCAGGCGCGCGTCGAGGTCATCGCGCGGCACGAGGGCGGGGCCCACCGTGCGCACGGGCAGGCCGTCGTCGTCGAGGCCGTCGTAGACCGAGTAGGCGAACTCGCGGCGGCGGGCGTCGGTGACGACGGCGAATCGCGGGGTCTCCTCCCCCGCGATCGCGTCGGCCAGCAGCACCTCGAGCGCAACGGCGTCATGGCTGGCGACGGGGATCACCGGCACGCCCCGGGCCAGCGCGAACGCGGTCGCCGCGGCGATGCCGACGCGCAGACCTGTGAACGGCCCGGGCCCCATGCCCGCGGCGACATGCGTGACGGCGATCGGCTGCGCGGCGGTCGTGGCGCCCACGGGGCCCAGCGTCGCCTCGCCGAGCACGCGCTCGAGAAGGTCGCCGATCACCTCGGCGTGCGCGAGCGGGTTGGCGCTGGCGGCGGCCGCGCGCACGACCCCGTCGAGCTCGACGACGGCCAGAGCCGTGCCGAGCGAGGTGTCGATGCCGAGGATCACCGTTCCAGGCTACCCGCGCGTGCGCGCGGCATCCTCCCTTGCGCCGGCATCCCCACGGGCGTCGGGATCCTCGCCTGCGCCGGCACCCTCACGGGCGTCGGGAGACGACGACCCGGCGCGGGGTGTCGGCGTCGAGCTCCTCGGTGGCGCGCGAGACCGTGCCGCAGGCGGTGTCGACTCCGCGCCCGTGCCACTCGCGGTCGAGCTCGACCTCCCACCAGGTGTCGCGCAGGCCCGGCACCATGTCGCGGCCCCACTCGACGATGACGACCGACCCGTCGAGGTCGATGTCGAGGTCGTCCAGCTCCGCCGCCGAGCCCAGCCGGTAGGCGTCGACGTGCACGAGCGGGGGGCCGTCGACGAGCGACGGGTGGGTGCGCGCAATGACGAAAGTGGGGCTCTGCACGGGGCCGCGGACGCCCAGTCCCGCCGCGATGCCGCGGGTCAGCGTCGTCTTGCCCGCCCCCAGCGCTCCGGTGAGCACGACGAGGTCGCCCGCCCGCAGCGCGCGGCCGAAGTCGCGGCCGAGGGCCTCCATGTCGGCCGGCGACGAGATCTCCCGCTCGCCGAGGAACGCGTCCAACCCGGTCACGCCGTCACCTCGCGGCGCGGCACGCGCGAACCGATGCGCGTGACGATCTCGTAGTTGATGGATCCGGATGCCGTGCCCCACTCGTCGGCGGCG
>NZ_JANJFJ010000374.1:0-4283 GCF_024626565.1 Microbacterium sp. zg.Y909 | reverse complement strand
AGTTGAACCATTTCACGGTGCCAGTGGCCATCGTGTCTTTCCTTCTACTTTTCGGGCCGCTAGTGCGACCGATGGTGCCGTGCCGACGTATGCGACGCGGACGTGTGAGCCGCGGGTGTCCCGCGGAGATCGTGGGGGACGGGCTCTCTCGCCACTCTACGACGGCGCGCTGCGCGCTGTCGATGGTGGCGTGAAAACCGAGGTCCTGGCCGAGGGGGCCGTGAGCGGTGAAGCCGGATGCCACACGCGCGGCGAAACCGGCGTACTCGCCGCCGGAAGTGGCGACGTGCACATCGCGATCGGCTTGGCGCCAATCGAGCGGGTGCTGCGCGACAGTGTCGCAGCAAATGACAGATGACAAAAATAAAACTTTCATGTGTGGTGCCTGGCGTCTTCATGACGCGGACTTGGCACGCGGTTCCCGAACGGGGTTGATCTACCTTAGCACGGCTTCGAGGGTGCCTCGCGCCACGGGCGTCAGCGGGAGTCGATCTCCTCGTCGAGGTCCGGCCCACCGGGGCGGACTGCGGCGTCGTCGCGGATGTCGATGCGGGTGACCCCGTCTCGTCGAGTCACGTCGATGCGCGGATCGGCATCGGACTCGACGGCGTCGGGTGCGGCGAGCAGCTGATCGCGGCGCTTCTGTTCATCGGTCATGTCATCGGCGGTCATACCGCTCACCGTAGGCATCTTCGACGAGCGGCGCCGAGGGCTTTACATCGCGCAGGGGCTGCAGTATCCGCCCGAGGTGCGCGTGCGTCAGCCGGCCGATTCGGTGGGGATCAGCGAGCCGGGAGCGGGTTCCGGAACGATCCTCAGCCCATTGGCGCTGCTGGCCTCCTGCATGAGCGCTTCGACCCATTCGCGGTTGACCGCGGGCTGACGGCTGCCGTGGAAGTGGAAGACGATCGGAACGGCCGGGTGCATCCAGACGCTGCAGGTCACGTGCGGCTCGGTGTGGTGGAACATGAACGGCTCTCCGCGGCGGAGCTTGTTCATGACCACGACCCGCAGGTGGGCCAGCGTCCGGTCCTCGATGTCGAAGGACCGGTTGCCGCTGCCGTAGACGAGTTTTCCCACACGACAACCGTAGACGGGTCGTTACCCGCGCACCAATCGCGGGCCGCATGCGGCACGTGCTCAGTGGGCGGCGAAGGGGGACCGATGCGCGATGGGGATCGGCTTGGTGCGCCGCGACTCTGCGGCCGGCGCCAACGACTCCAGCGCGGTGCGGATCACCTCGTCGAGGGTCGGATGCCGGCTGGCCGCAGCGCCCACGGCGACCCAGATCGCCTCGTAGTCGCCTTCGTATGTGTACTCGACGTAGGCCAGCAGAGCGAGGCCGGCATCCTCCTGGGCGCGGTCGCACAGTCGCCAGGCGCCGCGGCCCATCGGCTCCACCCGGATGCGCCCGGTAGCCGTCATGCGTTCCATGGCGTCACTCGAAACGGGCGGCGGGACGCACGCGGTCCCGCGGGGACGGATGCTGCTGGCGACGGTGAGATGGGAATGGGGAATCCATGGTCATGCCTCCACCCCCGAGGGTGCGCGGCGGGTCTCGGGATGGGGAGGGGATTGACAGGATGCCGGTGGTCGGTTAGCCCTCTACGCGGATTACCGGCGGTCGTCGGTGGTCTGTCCGTAGACGTTCTGGTACCGGTCGTAGAGCCGGTCGATGGCATCCCGTGGGATCGGGATGAGCTCCCCGCCCTGCCGGGCCAGATGCACGGTGCGGGCGACGTCCTCCACCATCACCGCCGCCTTGACGGCATCCTTCGCACTGGAACCGATCGTGAACGGGCCGTGGTTCTGCATCAGCACCGCCCGCGACCGATGCCCGGTGAGCGTGTCGACGATCCCACGGCCGATCGAATCGTCACCGATGATCGCGAACGGCCCCACCGGCACCTCGCCACCGAACTCATCCGCCATCGCCGTGATCACACACGGGATCGCCTCCCCCCGCGCCGCCCACGCCGTCGCATACGGCGAATGCGTGTGCACCACCCCGCCGACTCCCGGCATGTTGCGATACACGTAGGCGTGCGCGGCGGTGTCGCTCGACGGGGCCCGTTCGCTGCCCGGCGTGCCCGGGACGACGTTGCCGTCCAAGTCGCACACGATCATGTTCTCCGGCGCCAGGGCGTCATACGACACCCCCGACGGCTTGATCACGAACAAGTCAGCACCCGGCACCCGACCCGACACGTTGCCGCCGGTCCACACGACCAGGCCATACCGCACCAGCTCGGCGTGCAGCGCCGCGACCTCGGCGCGCACACGCGCCACGGCGACCTCGATCTCGGGGGACGGAGCAAGCGGCGCAGAAGCAGGGGTTGAAGCGGTCACGGGGCGATGTTACCGGTGACAGAGTCCGCGGCACCGCGTCACATTTCGCCACACAACACCCGCTCGCGCCGCGCGGTGACGCGGAGTGCAGACCGCCACTGACACAGGCCGACATATTGGCGGGCCCGCCGCCCGCGGCCCGCGCGGCCCTCCTTACGCTGACCTCCACCCCGCCGCGACGGCCAGACGCCGCCGGCGCACCGAGAGAAAGCGACACACCATGTCCGCCACCTTCCCGACCCGATCCGCGGCCGCCACAGCGGCGGCGCTGGCACTGCTCGCCCTCACCGCCTGCGCGCCGGCCGCGTCCGACCCCGCCGCGAGCGGCTCGGGGGAACCGGTCGAGGGTGGCACGCTGGTGTACCTCGAGCACCAGGCGCACACGACGCTCTATCCGCCGTCGGCGGGTTTCTATCCCAACGGCGGCATCGTCAACAACGTCTTCGATCGCCTCGTGTGGCAGGACCCCGAGTCCCTGGAGCTCAAGCCCTGGATCGCGACGGACTGGGAGGTGAACGCCGACGCGACCGAGTACACCTTCGACCTGCGCGACGGCGTCACCTTCTCGGACGGCACCCCGCTTGACGCCGAGGTCGTCGCGAAGAACTTCGACCTGTTCGGCCTCGGTGACCCCGAGCGGGGCCTCACCGTCTCGGAGGCGATCAACAACTACGAACGCAGCGAGGTGGTGGACGCCGACACGGTCACCTTCCACTTCACCGCTCCGTCGCCGGGATTCCTTCAGGCCACCTCGACCAACAACTCCGGCCTGCTGTCGGCGGCCACCCTGGACTTCACGCTCGAGCAGTTCGCGCCCGGCAACTCCGCCGAGGTCATCGGGTCGGGCCCATTCACGATCACCGACGAGGAGATCGGCTCGGCCCTCACCCTCACCGCCCGCGACGACTACGACTGGGCGCCGCCGGACCGCGACCACCAGGGGCGTGCGCACCTGGATGCGGTGCAGATCCGGGTGACGCCCGAGGACAGCGTGCGGGTGGGCGCGCTCCTCTCGGGACAGGCCGACTACATCCGCTACGTCGAGGCGCAGGACGAGGCGCAGGTGGATGCCGCAGGCTTCGCCGTCTACGCGCCGCAGACCGGCGGCGTGAACAACCACCTGAGCCTGCGCCCGGGAAGCGAGATCCTCTCCGACATCCGGGTGCGTCAGGCGCTCGTCGCCGGCATCGATCGGCAGCAGGTGGTCGACACCATCTACACCGACCGCTACCCGCTGGCCACCTCGATCCTCAGCAGCAGCGCGCAGGGCTACGTCGACACCTCCGACGCGCTCGCCTACGACCCCGAGCGGGCCGAGGCGCTCTTGGACGAAGCGGGCTGGGTCGAGGGAGCACACGGCATCCGCGAGAAGGGCGGCAAGCAGCTCACCCTCGTCGTGAACGAATCGGCACCCCAGCCGCGGTCGTTCGAGGCGCTGACCCTCATCAGCCAGCAGCTGAAGACGATCGGCGTGGACCTGCAGATCCTGAAGGCCGATGCCGGGTCCGCAGCCGAGGCCGTGCGGGACGTCGAGCAGGTGCAGGTGTACCACTCGATGGTCGCCCGCGCCGACCTCGACGTCATCAAGAGCCAGTTCTTCTCCCAGAACCGCAACGCCCTGCTGAACCTCGACTACGACGACGGCACGATTGCAGATGCGCAGCTGGAGGAGCTGCTGCAGGCCGTGGCATCCGAGGCCGACCCCGACCAGCGCATCGCCGAGAGCCAGGAGGCTCAGCGCTACCTGGCCGACCAGGCCTACGTCGTGCCCCTGTTCGAGGAGCCCCAGGTGTACGGCGCGGCTCCCCGCGTGCACGGCGTCACCTTCGAGTCGGTCGCGCGGCCGAGCTTCTACGAGATCTGGCTCGCGGACTGATGCGCTACCTCGCCCGCCGTGCCGGCCAGGCGGCCATCGTGCTGCTGGCCGCGTTCAC
>NZ_JANJFJ010000373.1:0-4298 GCF_024626565.1 Microbacterium sp. zg.Y909 | reverse complement strand
CGCTTCTCGTTTCGGCACCGACTCCGCGTCCCGGGCGAAACCCGTGCGGGCCGTACCCTAAACGATCAGCCCGCCGCCTCGCGACCACCCCCGACTGCTCCGCCTGCCTGGCTAGAGTCGCACGCATGCAACTTCGAGTCGCCGCCTACGCCGTCATCAGGGATGACGACGACCGCGTGCTGCTCGCGCACTGGAACGACAACGGCCGCTCGGGCTGGACGATGCCGGGCGGAGGCCTGGAGGCGGGGGAGGACCCGCAACATGCCGTGCGCCGCGAAGTGCGCGAGGAGACGGGCTACAAGGTCGCCGTCGACGACCTTCTCGGCATCCACTCCCGCGTCATCCCCGCCTCGCGTCGCCTGGAGGCCGCCGAGGACCCGCTGCACACCCTGAGGATCGTGTACTCCGCCCGTGTGACCGGCGGACGCCTGCGCGATGAGATCGGCGGATCGACCGATCGAGCGGAGTGGTTCCCGGTGCCGGGGGTGCGGCTGCTGCAGCGCCTGAAGCTCGTGGACATCGCGCTGAAGATGGCCGACGTCAGCTGAGGGGCGCCCCAGGCGGCGGCTCCGCGACGGAGATATCCGCCACGGTCGCCCCGTACGCCGCTATGAGGGCGTCTGCGTCGACGAACAGGCTGTAGCCGGGGGCACCGGCTCCCATGGCGATGCGTTTGCCCCTGATGCGCTCGTCGGCGAACACCGGCCAGTCCACGGTGCTGCCGATGGGAACGATCGTGCCGCGTGCGTAGCCGGTCGCGGCGAAGGCGTGCTCAGCGTCGGGGAGGCGCAGCTTGTTGACCCCCACGACGGCGCGGAGCTTGGGCCATGAGATCACCCGATCCCCGGGGACGAGAGCGAAGAGATAGGTGTCGTCGCTGCGCTTGACCACGAGGGTCTTGACGATGTCGGCCGGCCGGATGCCGAGCAGCTCGGCGGCCTCGGGCAGGCTGTGTGCGGCGGGTCGCTCCCGGAAAGACACCTCGAGCCCGCGCGCCTGTGCGGCGTCGCGGGCTCGAGAGAGACCGTCGGACGGTGTCGTCACGCGTCCGGTGCGCTCAGCGGGTCATCGGCCACCCACAGCTCGTCATCGGCGCGCAGCGTCTGCCAGGCGGCGTACGCGACGCCGAGCGCCGCAGAGATGGCCAGGATGATCGCGATGACGCTGCCGGCGCTCATGCTCTTCTTCGGCTCCGGAGCGACGACGGCGAGCTTCTTGGCGAACTTCTTCGCCGCGTCCTTGCTGTACTTGTCAGCCTTCTTGGAGTACTTCGACACGTCGGGGGCGGCGAAGCCGCGACCCGCGGCGACCCGCGCACGCGTGTCGTTGGCGGCGTCCCACACCGACATCGCCGAACCGACGACGGCGCCGGCTGCGGGAACGACCTTGTCGTTGAGCACCTGCCGCGACACCTTCGTGGCCTTGGAGACGTATGGGGCGGCGTACTGCCCGTACGCGCCGCTGATCACCGGCATGACGTTCTCGCGCTGGTAGTGGCCGAGCTGACGGCCGGCCTCCTTGGCGACGTTGGCCGCTTCCCCCACGAGAACCTGCTGAGATTCCCACAGGGTGTTCGCCTGCTTCTGGAGCTTGCGGAGTTCCTTCTTGCGCTTGCGGCTGAGGCTCACGAGGGGCCCTCCCTAAATCGCTCGGACACGTTTATCCATATCTTGCCAGACGACCCCACCCCCGGACGGGAGGGGTTGCACATAACTCTGCGAGAATGTACGACATGGCACTCCCCACAGCGGTCGCGACCCTGCACACCAACCACGGCGACATCGTCGTCAATCTCTTCGGAGACCACGCACCCCGTACGGTGCAGAACTTCATCGGCCTGGCCGACGGAACGGGCGCCTGGACCGACCCCGCCACCGGCAAGCCGGGCGAGGGTCCGCTGTACAAGGACGTGATCTTCCACCGCATCATCCCCGGCTTCATGATCCAGGGGGGCGACCCGCTCGGCAAGGGCGTCGGCGGCCCCGGCTACACGTTCGACGACGAGATCAACCCCGAGCTGACCTTCGGCGCGCCGTACCTGCTGGCCATGGCCAACGCGGGGCTGCGTCGCAACGCGATCACCGGCAAGGCCGAGGGCACGAACGGATCGCAGTTCTTCATCACCACGGACCCCACGCCGTGGCTCAACGGCAAGCACACGATCTTCGGCGAGGTCGCCGACGACGCCTCGCGTGCCGTGGTCGACGAGATCGCCAAGGTTCCCACCGCGGCCGGCGACCGCCCGGTCGAGCCCGTCGTGATCTCCTCCATCGACATCGCGGCCGTCTGAGCATCGGTCGACTCGGCGCGTGACCGCACCGGACTTCGGCGCCAATCCGGAGAACTTCTGCTACCGGCATCCTGACCGGCAGAGCTTCGTGCTGTGCCAGCGGTGCCTGCGCACGATCTGTCCTGAGTGTCAGACGCAGATGCCGGTCGGTGTGATCTGTCCGGAGTGCCTGCGCGACCAGCAGAAGGCGGCGAAGCTCACGCGCATGCCGTCGCGGCGGGCGGTCACGCGCGATCCGCGGCCGCTGGTGACGTATGCGCTGATCATCCTCACGTCGATCACGTACGTCCTGGCCCAGCTTCCGGTGGTCGGCGGCTACGTCTCGTCGTACCTGGCCTTCAACAGCGCCTTCGTCCTGCCGAGTCCCGCTTTCCAGCCGTGGCGGCTGCTGACGGTCACGCTCGTGCACGCGAGCCTCTGGCACGTCGCGCTGAACATGCTGGCGTTGTGGGCGCTGGGACGCAGCCTCGAGCCGCTGCTGGGTCGCGCGCGATTTCTGGCGCTGTACCTGCTGAGCGCGCTCGGCGGCTCGGTGCTTGTGGCGCTGCTCGCGCCGGGCACGTGGGTTGTGGGCGCATCGGGTGCGGTGTGGGGCCTGCTGGGCGCCATGTTCGTGATCGGGCGGCACCTGGGCGCCAACGTGACCGCCATCGCGGTGCTGCTGGGGCTCAACCTCGTGATCACCTTCCTGCCGGGGTCGGGCATCTCCTGGCAGGCCCACATCGGCGGCGGCCTCGTGGGCGCGCTCGTGGGGATGATCTTCGCCCGCACGCGGGCCGAGCGTCAGCGGCAGCAGCAGATCTGGCTGCTCGTGGCCGTCGGAGTGGGATTGCTGGCGCTGCTGGTCATCCCCGCGCTGGTCTACGGATAGTTATCCACAGGTTCATCCCCAGCCTGGGGATGAATCACACCGGTGTAATTCACAGGTGTGGAGGGGGTGTGGAAGGGCGGCTCAGCGCCAGCGGGTCGTCATCAGGAAGCCGACGAACGCGATGCCGAAGCCGATCACGAGGTTCCAGGGGCCGATACCCGGAATGGGGAACTGCGTGCTGCTCAGGTAGAACACGAGCACCCACAAGAGGCCCAGGAGCATGAGCCCGAACATGATGGGCTTGAACCACACGGGATTGGGGGCGGGGTCGCCCTCGGGGCGCTCGGTGACGGGCTCGCCGGGCTTGTCGGAAGGTGCCATGCGGGCAAGTTTAGCCTCAGCGCCTTGTCATGCCGCTTCGTTAGGATGCAGACGTGTCCGACCCCGCCGCCCCGCCGCTTCGTCGTCGTCGTTCCGCCGCCCCGCGTGGCCGCGCGAGCGTCGTTGGCGTGATCGGTGAGATCCTCATGACCCTCGGCATCGTGCTGCTGCTGTTCATGGTGTGGCAGCTGTGGATCGGCGATGCGATCATCGGCGAGCAGCGCCAGTCGCAGGCCCGCGAGATCACGCAGGAATGGGCGATGGGGGAGCAGGGGCAGACGGTCCCCGAGCCGACGCCCGATCCCAGCGTCGAGTCCGAGCCCGCCCCGGTGGAGCCGGTCGTCCCCGCCCCCGTGGGGGATGCCGAGGTGTTCGGAGCCCTTCACATCCCGCGGTTCGGAGACACCTGGGTGTTTCCGATCGCCGAGGGGATCAGCAAGTCCCGTGTGCTCGACCCGATCGGGGTCGGCCACTATCCGGGGACGGCCATGCCGGGGGACATGGGTAACGTCGCCCTGGCCGCACACCGCTATACGCAGGGGGCGCCGTTCGAGCACGTTCCGTCGCTGCAGATCGGCGACGCGATCGTGCTCGAAACGCAGGAGGGGTGGTACACCTACCGCTTCCGGAACATGGAGTACGTACGACCCGATGAGGTGGCAGTGCTCGAGCCTGTGCCGCAGCGTCCCGGCGTCGCCGCGGACGGGCGCTACCTCACGCTCACGACCTGCAGTCCGATGTGGTCCACGGCGGAGCGCCTCGCGGCGTATGCGGTGTTCGACTCATTCACTCCGCGTGCCGACGGCCCCCCGGAGT
>NZ_JANJFJ010000043.1:0-20532 GCF_024626565.1 Microbacterium sp. zg.Y909 | reverse complement strand
TCGCGGGTCTTCGGCGGGTGCACGATGCCGGCGTTCAGCAGCAGGCCGTCGAGTCCGCGGCGGCCACGGGCTGTCGCCGCAGCGGCGCGCACCGAGCCGAGGTTGCTCGTGTCCAGCAGCAGCGTCTCGACGGTGGCGGGCGTGGCATCCGTCACCTGACGCAGCACCGCCGCGCGGGCGGCCGCGAGCCGGTTGGGATTGCGGCCGGTCATGACCACGTGCGCGCCGGCGCCGGCCAGCTGCAGCGCGGCGAAGAACCCCAGCCCCTTGTTGGAGCCGGTGATCAGGTAGCGGCGGCCCTCCAGGTCGGGGAGGTGCTCGGGGTCCCAGTCATCGCGTCGCGGCACCCTTCCGACATTAGAGCCACCCGCGTGGTTAGGCTGACCCCATGCGGACCCGCGCCGACATCGACTGCTGGCTGACCGACATGGACGGCGTTCTCGTGCACGAGAGCCGTCCGATTCCGGGAGCCGCCGAACTGCTGGCGCAGTGGCGCGACACCGGCATCCCGTTCCTCGTGCTGACGAACAACCCCATTTTCACGCCGCGCGACCTGAGCGCCCGGCTGCGGGCCTCGGGACTGGACGTGCCCGAGGAGAGCATCTGGACCTCGGCGCTGGCGACGGCGGAGTTCCTCCGCTCGCAGCTGCCCGGCGGCACCGCCTACGTCATCGGCGAGGCGGGGCTCACCACGGCCCTGCATGAGGCCGGCTACATCATGACCGAGACGCAGCCGGACTACGTCGTGGTCGGCGAGACCCGTCAGTACTCGTTCGAGGCGATCACCCGGGCGATCCGGTTCATCAACAACGGCGCCCGGTTCATCGTCACGAACCCCGACGCGACGGGCCCGACGCCGTACGGTGTCGTCCCCGCCACCGGCGCGTTCGCGGCGCTCATCACCAAGGCCACCGGGCGGGAGCCCTACGTGGTCGGCAAGCCGAACCCGATGATGTTCCGCTCGGCGCTCAACCGCATCGGCGCGCACTCCGAGTCCACCGGCATGATCGGCGACCGCATGGACACCGACGTCGTCGCCGCGATCGAGGCGGGCCTGCACTCGGTGCTCGTGCTCACCGGCATCAGCGACCGCAGCGAGATCGAGCGCTACCCGTTCCGCCCCGACGAGATCCTCGATTCCGTCGCCGATCTCCTCGCCCCCGGTCCGATCGAGACCGAGCTGCCCGAGGTGCTGTGATGGGGGCGTTCGACGAGGCCGAAGTGCTGCGGGCGGCGGATGCCGCCACCTGGCGCGCCTGGCTGGAACGCCACCACGCGTCGTCGCGGGGGGTGTGGCTGCTGCGCCCGCGGGCGGGGGTCGTGCTCGAGCTCGTGGGCTACGGCGACGCCGTGCGTCAGGCGCTGTGCTTCGGCTGGATCGACGGCACGGTGAAGCCCTATGACGCCGAGACGATCGGGCAGTGGTACGCGCCCCGGCGGCCCGGCAGCGGCTGGGCGGCGACCAACAAGGCGCGCGTGGCCGAGCTCGAGGCGTCGGGCGAGATGGCCGAACCCGGGCGTCGGGTCATCGCCGCGGCGAAGGCCAGCGGGGCGTGGGAGATGCTCGACGGTGCGGAATCGGGCACCGAGCCGCCGGAGCTGACCGCTGCGCTCGACGCGGTGCCGGTGGCCCGGGCGAACTGGGATGCCTTCCCGCCGTCGGCGCGCAAGATGGGACTGACTGCGGTGGCGATGGCCAAGCGCACCGAGACGAAGGCGGCGCGCATCGCGAAGATCGTGGCCGACGCAGCGGAAGGAAGACGCCCCTGAACGAGTTCGAACAGACCCTGCTGCTGGTGTCGGCGGCGGCTATGACCGCGACGACGCTCGTGGTCGTCATCGTGCAGTACGTCCGCGGCCGAGGTCGGGAGGACTGACATGGCCGTCGCACTGGCGTTGTCGGGGCTCGTCGTGCTGCTGGTGGCGCTCGTGCTCTTCGTGCGGTCGTCGCGCCAGGCATCCGCCGCCGGAGCGACGACCAACCGCCGCTCGCTCGTCCTGCTGACGTTCCTCGGGCTGCTGCTCGCCCTGGCCTCGCAGCTGCCGGTGTTCCAGGGGTAGCCCGCGGCATCCGGGTTCCCCTGTCGCGTTCTGTCGCTTCGCGGCCGTCGAAGCGGCAATACGAGACAGGTGAGCGTCGGCGGGCCGCGACGCGCGGGCCGCCGCTACTGCGGCTGCAGACCCAGGTCGTCGAGGTCGATCGCGGCGAGCCACTGCAGGCCCGCTGCCTCCACGGCATCCTGCGCGCCGGTCTTGCGGTCGACGATCACGGCGACCGCGACGGGCTCCGCACCCTCGCGGCGGAGGGCCTCGACGGCCTTGAGCGCGGACTGCCCCGTCGTGGAGGTGTCCTCGACCACGACGACGCGCTTGCCGACGACGTCGGCGCCCTCGACCTGGCGGCCGCGGCCGTGGTCCTTCGGCTCCTTGCGCACGACGAAGGCGTCGAGCGGGGTGCCGGCGTGCACCGACTCGTGCATGATCGCGTTGGCGATCGGGTCGGCGCCGAGGGTCAGTCCGCCCACGGCGACGATCCCGTCGACGTCGCGCACGAGGTCGAGCATGATGCGTCCGATCGCGGGAGCGGCGCGGTGGTCGAGCGTGAGCTTGCGCATGTCGACGTAGTAGGTGGCCTTCTTGCCCGACGACAGCGTGAAGTCGCCGTGGAAGACGGCCTCGTCCTTGATCAGCGCGATGAGCGCCTGGCGGTCGGCTTCGAGAGCGGGCGTGGAGGCGACGGTCATGGCTTTGAGTCTACGGATGCCGCAGGAGGCATCCGTTCCCGCCGAAGGGACCGGTTTTGCACGTCGGGCCGCCCGGCCGGCCCGCGTGACGGGCCATATAGTCGGGATCGACAGTCCCGACACGGCGGCACTCTCGAGATCCGCCTCGACCACAGGAGCCGCAATGACGCGCATGGGGATCGTCGCCGAACGGGATGCCGAAACGCGGGTGGCGGCGACCCCCGGGACGGTGGCGAAGCTGATCGCGCTCGGGTACGAACTGGTCGTCGAGACGGGAGCGGGTGCCGCGTCGTCGTTTCCGGATGCCGCCTACCGTGAGGCCGGCGCCCAGATCGTCGACCGCGACGAGGCGTGGGCGGCCGAGATCGTGCTCAAGGTCAACCCCCCGACACCCGATGAAGTCGCCCTGCTGGCCGACGGGGCGACCCTCATCGGGCTTCTCGCCCCGGCGCTGCGCCCCGACGTGCGCGAGTCGCTGCAGACGCGCGGCATCACCGCGCTCGCCCTCGACGCCGTGCCGCGCATCTCCCGCGCGCAGTCGATGGACGTGCTCAGCTCCATGGCCAACATCTCCGGCTATCGCGCCGTCGTCGAAGCGGCGCACGAGTTCGGCCGCTTCTTCACCGGCCAGGTGACGGCGGCAGGCAAGGTGCCCCCGGCCACGGTGCTGATCGCCGGGGCCGGGGTCGCCGGGCTGGCGGCCATCGGCGCGGCATCGTCTCTGGGCGCGGTCGTGCGCGCGACCGACCCGCGGCCCGAGGTCGCCGATCAGGTGCGCTCCATCGGCGGCGAGTACCTGCCGGTGGTCGTGGACGAGACGATGGACTCGTCCGACGGCTACGCGAAGGCGACGAGCGAGGCCTACGACCGTGCCGCCGCGGCGCTGTACTCGGCACAGGCTCGCGAGGTCGACATCGTCATCACGACCGCGCTGATCCCGGGGCGAGCGGCGCCGCGCCTGCTCACCGCCGCGGACGTCGCGAGCATGAAGCCCGGCAGCGTCATCGTCGACATGGCCGCCGCCCAGGGCGGCAACGTCGAGGGATCCGTCGACGGTGAGCGCGTCGTCACCGACAACGGCGTGGTCATCCTGGGCTACTCCGACCTGGCATCCCGCCTGCCCGCCCAGGCGTCGCAGCTCTACGGCACGAACCTCGCGAACCTGGTGAAGCTGCTGACCCCCGGCAAGGATGGGCGACTGGTCCTCGACTTCGACGACGTCGTGCAGCGCTCGATCACGGTGGTGCAGGACGGCGAGTCGATGTGGCCACCGCCGCCGGTGCAGGTGTCGGCGGCGCCTGCCGCGGCATCCGTGCCGCCGCCCGACGCCGGGCCCGCGAAGCCGAAGCGCACCCTCTCGCCCGCGGGCCGCTCCGGACTGATCGCCCTCGGCATCGCCGCCCTCTTCGCGGTGTCGGCGATCGCCCCGGCACCGCTGCCGCAGCACCTGACCGTGCTGGTGCTCTCGGTCATCGTCGGGTTCTACGTGATCGGCAAGGTGCACCACGCGCTGCACACCCCGCTGATGAGCGTGACCAACGCGATCTCGGGCATCATCATCGTCGGCGCGATGCTGCAGGTGACCACCCCCGACCCGCCGGTGCAGATCCTGGCCGCGGTCGCGGTGCTGCTGGCATCGGTCAACATCTTCGGCGGGTTCGCCGTCACCCGGCGCATGCTCGCCATGTTCTCGAAGGGCGACCGATGACCGCCGCCTCCGTGGCCACCGCCGCCTACATCGTCGCGGCGCTGCTGTTCGTGCTGAGCCTGCGCGGGCTCAGCACCCACGAGACCGCCCGGTCGGGCGTCGGGTACGGCATCGCCGGCATGGCCATCGCCCTCGCGGCGACGGCCTGGGTGTCGGTGCAGAACGCGTGGGGCGACCCGCAGGCGACGTTCGGGCTGGTGCTCTTGGCCGCGGCCGTGCTGATCGGGGCGGCGGTGGGCCTGTGGCGGGCGCGCGTGGTCGAGATGACCGGCATGCCCGAGCTCATCGCGCTGCTGCACAGCTTCGTGGGTCTGGCCGCAGTGCTGGTGGGCTGGAACGGCGCGCTGCACGACCCCGGGCTGTCGGGGGCGCTGCGCGACATCCACCACGCCGAGGTGTTCATCGGCGTCTTCATCGGCGGCGTGACCTTCACCGGCTCGATCGTGGCGTTCCTGAAACTGTCGGCGCGCATGTCGTCGCGGCCGCTCATGCTGCCGGGCAAGAACGCGCTCAACGTGGGGGCGCTGGTCGCCTTCGTCGCGCTGACCGTCTGGTACGTCGTCACGCCGTCGCTCTGGCTGCTCGTGGCCGTCACGGTGCTGGCGCTCGCGCTGGGGTGGCACCTCGTGGCATCCATCGGTGGGGGCGACATGCCCGTCGTCGTGTCGATGCTCAACAGCTACTCGGGCTGGGCGGCCGCGGCGGCGGGGTTCCTGCTGAACAACGACCTGCTGATCGTCACCGGTGCCCTCGTCGGGTCGTCGGGTGCGTACCTGTCGTACATCATGTGCAAGGCGATGAACCGGTCGTTCCTATCGGTGATCGCCGGCGGGTTCGGCATCGAGGCGCCGCCCGCGGGTGACGTCGACCACGGCGAGTATCGCGAGGTGGATGCCGCGACCGTGGCGGACATGCTGCGCGAGGCGTCGTCGGTCGTGATCACCCCGGGGTACGGCATGGCCGTCGCGCAGGCGCAGTATCCGGTGGCCGACCTCGCCCGTCGGCTGCGCGAGCGGGGCGTGGACGTGCGGTTCGGCATCCACCCGGTCGCCGGGCGCCTGCCCGGGCACATGAACGTGCTGCTGGCCGAGGCGAAGGTGCCGTACGACATCGTGCTGGAGATGGACGAGATCAACGACGACTTCGCCTCGACGTCGGTGGTGCTGGTGATCGGTGCGAACGACACGGTGAATCCGGCCGCGGCGGAGGATCCGACCTCGCCGATCGCCGGGATGCCGGTGCTGCGGGTGTGGGAGGCCGAGAACGTGATCGTGTTCAAGCGGTCGATGGCCGCCGGGTACGCCGGCGTGCAGAACCCGCTGTTCTATCGCGAGAACACCCAGATGCTGTTCGGCGACGCGAAGGAGCGTGTCGAGGACATCCTCCGCGCTGCCGAGTGAGTATTGGGCGTGCCGAGTGAGTATTCGCGCTGCCGAGTGAGTATTCGGCCCGCCCCTACGCCTCGTCGCGCCAGGAGTGCTGCGGCTCGTAGCCCAGCAGCCGACGCGCCTTCTCCGTCGAGAACAGGCTCGCGTGCGGCGGAAGCTCCCCGCGCACCGGAACGTCCGGAAAGACCTCGGCGACGAGTTCCGCGGCCGGCCGCGACATGACGGTGTCCGCCGCCGCGATGAGGAAGCGGTCGAACCCGGCGGGCGCCACCTCGAGCGCGCGGAGCACCGCCTGGGCGCCGTCGCGCGCGTCGATGTAGGACCAGAGGTTCCACTTGCGCAGCGTGGCATCCGCGTCGAACGACGGGAACGCCGCGTAGTCCTCCGGGTCCATGACGTTGGAGAAGCGCAGCGCAGTGATCGACAGCGTCGGATGCCAGCGCACGAGCTCGATCGCCAGCTGCTCCTCGAGGTGCTTGACGAGCGAGTACACCGACTCCGGCCGGGCGGGATAGTCCTCGTCGACCGGGATGTACGGCGGCGGCACGTCGAACGGCAGCCCCTGCACCGTCTCGCTCGAGGCGTAGACGATCTTCTCGATGCCGAGGCGCACCGCGGCCCAGAACACGTTGAAGGTCGCGGCGATGTTGTTGTGGAAGGTCGCGACGTCGCTGACGATGCCGGGCGCCGGGATCGCCGCGAGGTGGACGAGCGCGTCCACGCCATCGTGCTGATCATTCACGCCGGCGATGGCGTCGATCACCTGGCCGAAGTCCGTGAGGTCGACCCGAACGAAGCCCGGCCCGCGTTCCCCGACCATGTCGAGGCCGATCACGGTGTGGCCGGCATCCCGGAGGACGCGGACGACAGTACGACCCAGTTTTCCGGATGCTCCGGTGACGGCGATGCGCATGTGATCACCCTGCCACGCCTCCTGTGCGTATGGGCCGAATACTCACTCGGCGGCGCGAATACTCACTCGGCGGCGAAAGTAGGCTGGGAGGCATGCGGCTTGCCACTTGGAACGTCAACTCCATCCGCGCGCGCGTCGTGCGCACCGTCGACTTCGCGGTCCGCGAGGGCATCGATGTGCTCGCCATGCAGGAGATCAAGTGCAAGCCCGAGCAGTTCCCCTATGAGGCCTTCGAGGATGCCGGCTACCACGTCGTCGCCCACGGGCTGAACCAATGGAACGGCGTCGCGATCGCCAGCCGGGAGCCGATCGAAGACGTGCAGACGTCCTTCCCCGGCATGCCTGGCTTCGCCAAGGGCCACGAGGGCCCCGACGCGCCGCTCGAAGCACGCGCCCTCGGCGCCACGATCGGCGGCATCCGTGTCTGGAGCCTCTACGTGCCCAACGGCCGCTCCCTCGACGACCCGCACTACGTCTACAAGCTCGACTGGCTCGGCGCCCTCGCCCAGCACGCCCGCGAGAGCCTCACGGAGAACCCCGACCTCGCACTCGCCATGGTCGGCGACTTCAACATCGCCCCGACGGATGCCGACAACGGCGACCCCGCCGTCGTCGAGGGCATCTCGACCCACGTCTCCGCGCCGGAGCGCGCCGCCTTCCGGGCCGTCGAGGATGCCGGGATGGTCGACGTCGTCCGCCCGCTGGTGCCGACCGGGTTCACCTACTGGGACTACAAGCAGCTGCGCTTCCCCCGCAACCAGGGCATGCGCATCGACTTCATCCTCGGCTCGCACGCCTTCGCCGACCGGGTCACCGGCGCATCGATCCACCGCGACGAGCGCAAGGGCGAGATCCCGAGCGACCACGTCCCCGTCGTCGTGGACCTCGACCTCACGTCGCCCGACGAGGACGACGATCGGCCGATGATCTTCGGCTGACGGCGCGAATACTCACTCGGCGGCGCGAATCAGCCCATGTCGGCGGTGGTCACCGCCGGGCCGGGGCCGTAACGCAGCAGCAGAGCGCCGGCGGGACCCGCGATCGGGGGCTCCAGCAGCGTGAGTCCGAACGCCGGCCCGTCCGGCGGGAACAGCCGCTTGCCCGGTCCGAGCACCAGCGGGTACACCCACAGGTTCAGCACGTCGAAGAGCCCCGCTTGCACCAGACCGCGGGCGAACTCGATGCTGCCGACGACGTGCACCTCCGCGTGCCGCTCGCGCAGCGCGGCGATCTCGGCCGCCAGATCCGCCCCGAGCCGGTGGGAGTTCACCCAGGGCAGCGGGGGTGTCCCCCGCGACGCGACATACTTCGGGATCGCGGTGAAACGCTCGGCGATCTCGGCCGCGGGGCCCTCGTACTGCGGCCAGTACGCGGCGAAGATGTCGTAGGTGCGCCGGCCGAGAAGCAGGGCGTCCATCCGACGGATGCCGGCCATCACGCGTTGCCCTACCGCGCTGTCGTCGACCGGCGCCTGCCAGCCCCCGTAGGCGAAACCGCCGTCCGGGTCCTCCGCGCGGCTTCCGGGTGACTGCGCGACGCCGTCGAGACTGCTGAACAGATCGATGTGGATGAGGCCCGCCATCGGGACTCCTCTCGGTCAGGCCGCCGCAGCTGCGGGGGCGATGTGGAAGGTCGTCGCGAAGCGGCCCAGCAGCGCCGCGTCGCCGCGCGACACGCGCACGATGCCCCGCGCGAGCGCATCGGCGGGAGCGAGCTCCCCGGAGATGATGCCCCGGATCCCCGGACCCGCGACGATCACGGCATCCGCCTCATGCCCCCCGGCATCGGCACGCTGCTCCGCAGCAGAACCCGCGCCGTCGGCGCCCCCCGCCACCCCGGCGTCCAGCCGCCGCACCGCGAGCGCGATGCCGTCGACCCGCGCACGCAGGCCCACATCTCCGACGTGCAGGTCGTATCCGGTCGCGGGCAGGGCTGCGGCGGCATCCGGACGGAACGCGGTCCGCAGCGCCATGGTCAGGGAGTCGGCCGTGACGACGTCGTCGGGTTCCGGCTCGCCCATCGCGACGAAGCCCCAGCGCCCGAGCGCCAGCACGATGGGCTCGAGCTCGCGGCCGTACGGGGTGAGTTCGTACACGAGCCCCCGGTGCGACAGCGGAACCCGGCGCACCACCCCGGCATCCTGCAGCTCCTTCAAACGTCTCGCGAGGATGTTCGTCGGAATGCGCGGCAGACCGGCCTTGAGGTCGTTGTACCGGCGCGGACCCACCAGCAGGTCGCGGACGATCAGCAGCGCCCACCGCTCGCCGATCAGCTCGACGGCGGTGGTGACACCGCAGTACTGGCCGTAGCTTCGGGCGGCCACCTACGACTGCGCCTGATCGGCGAACGCGCCCGGGCCCTGCTCCGTGGCGACGGGGTCCATGTAGAAGAAGCTCAGCACGTTGCCGTCGGGGTCCTCCAGGTCCCGCGAGTACATGAACCCGAGGTCCTCCGGCTCGCGGGGCTCGGTGCCTCCGGCCGCCAGGCCCGTAGCCAACACGGCATCCACGTCCTCGTTCGAGGCCCGGGCGAGCGCCACCATCACCTGCGCCGTAGCGGCCGGATCGGCGACCGGCTTGTCGGTGAAGGTCGCGAAGAACTCCCGGGTCAGCATCATGAAGTAGACGCCATCCCCCCAGGCGACGCACGCGGCGTTCTCGTCCGTGAACAGCGGATTGATCGTCGCTCCCAGCGCGGTGTAGAAGGCCTTGCAGCGGTCGAGGTCGGCCGTGGGCAGATTGACGAAGATGTCGGTCATGGCGTGCTCCCTTGCAGGCCGCCGCGAGGGGCGGATGCCGGTAGCTTGCTAAAAGCAAGTGCCCTTGTCAAGAGCTCGCGTCGCGGGCGCGAATACTCACTCGGCAGCGCGAATACTCACTCGGGGCGCGAATACTCACTCGGCGACGATTCCGTCGCACGGGGGATGCCGCGCCGCCGCGTCCCCCGTACGTTGGAAGGATGAGCGCGACCCTGCCCGCCGCCCCGACCCGCCGGCATCCGCCGACACCAGCCGACCTGCGCACCGACGTGTGGCTCGCCGTCGGCCTGCTCGTCGGTGCCGTGATCAGCTCGTGGCTCGGACAGGTCGCGGGGTTCTTCGGCGACGAGACCCCGGGGCTCGGCTGGGCGCTGGCGTACTCGGCGGCTGTGACGCTGCCGCTGGCGCTGCGCCGCCGCCACCCCGAGATCGTGCTGATCGTCGTCGCGATCGCCTTCTTCGCCGGGGCGACCTTCCACATCCCCGACCTCTACGTCGGCCAGGTCGCCCTGTTCGTGGCGATGTACACCGTCGGCGCCTGGGTCGACGACCGCCGTCGGGCCACCCTCGTGCGGGTGGTCGTCGTGGTCGCCATGTTCGTCTGGCTGCTGGTCACGATGTTCCAGACGGCCACCGATCCCCCCGGCGACGGCCCGTCGACCGCCGGCGCCTTCTCGCCGATGGCGGCGTACATGGTGATCCAGTTCGTGATCAACGTCTTCTATTTCGGCGGCGCCTACTACCTGGGCGACCGCGCGTACGCGACGGCGCTGGCGTGGACGGCCCTCGAGGAGCGCACCGCCGAACTCGAGCGCGAGCGAGAGCTCACCGCCGCCCAGGCCGTCGCCCTCGACCGGGTGCGCATCGCCCGCGAGCTGCACGACGTCGTCGCCCACCACGTGTCGGCGATGGGCGTGCAGGCCGGCGCCGCGCGGATGGTGCTCGAACGCGACCCCGCGGCCGCGCGCACCGCGCTCGGCGGCGTCGAGGCATCCGCCCGTTCGGCGCTGGAGGAACTGCGCCAGCTGCTCGAGACGCTCCGCACCCCGGATGCCGCCGCCGCACCGGCCGACTCGACCGTGCGGTTGTCGGCGCTCGCCGACCTCGTCGCGCACGCCAACGACAATGGCCTGCCCACCACCTTCACCGTCGTCGGCGAGCCCGCCGACCCGTCGGAACTCGTGCAGGTGAATCTTTACCGCATCGCGCAGGAGGCGCTCACGAACGCCCGGCGCCATGCCGGCCCGGGCGCGAGTGCCGACGTGCGGCTGCGCTACGACGCGGATGCCGTCGAGCTCGAGATCACCAACACCGGGCGCGTGCGCGCCGACCGCCCGGGGCTGGGACTCGTGGGCATGCGGGAGCGGGCCGCGGCCTCGGGCGGCACGCTCGAAGCCGGGCCCCGCCCGCGCGGCGGCTTCATCGTGCGGGCACGGATCCCGCTGCGAGCGGCGGTGCCCGCGTGAGCGGCGCGGCGTCCCGGGTGCTGCTCGTCGACGACCACGCCGTGATGCGCGCGGGCTTCCGGATGATCCTGGATGCCGCAGGGATCGACGTCGTCGGCGAGGCGGCGACCGGGGTCGAGGCGGTGGCCGCGGCATCCACCCTTCTGCCGGACGTCATCTGCATGGACGTGCAGATGCCCGACATGGACGGGATCGAGGCCACGCGGCGCATCGTGGCCGACCCCGCGGTCTCCGCGGCCGTCGTGATCGTGACCACCTTCGACCGCGACGACTACCTGTTCCAGGCGCTCGCGGCGGGAGCCAGCGGGTTCCTGCTGAAGAACGCCGGGCCGGAGGAGCTCGTGACTGCGGTGCGCGTCGCCGCCGCCGGTGACGCGCTGCTGGCGCCCGAAGTGACACGGCGCGTGATCGAGCGCTTCACCGCGGGGGGCGCGGCACCGGCGACCGTCCACGCCGATGGCACCGATCAGGCGATCGTGCAGCCGGCCGCCGCACCTGCGGCATCCGGGGTGCACGTCGACCTCACCGAGCGCGAGGCCGAAGTACTGCGGCTGCTGGCGCGCGCGCAGAGCAACGCCGAGATCGCGCAGCAGCTGTACATCGGCGAGGCGACGGTGAAGACCCACGTCTCGAACGTGCTGCAGAAGCTCGGCGCCCGCGACCGCGTCGCGGCGGTGGTCTACGCGCACACGCACGGGCTCGTCTGAGCCGCGGCGCCCGCAGCGGGCGCCCGCGCACGCCGAAGCCCCGGCCCGCATCCGAGGCGGGGCCGGGGCTTCGAGAGCGGTGTCAGACGCCCGCGGGCACCGGCGCGTAGCGCTCGATGAGGGCCATGAACGCCTGCAGGTACGCGGTGAGGAAAGCCGCCGTTTCGTCGCTGGTGACCTCACCGCTGTCGGTGAAGAGGCCGGGCACGGACTGGACGTAGCCCTCCGGCTGGCCGAGCGTGGGCGCGTTGAAGTGGCTGAGGATCGCTTTCAGGTGCTGCTGCGCGGCGGCGGTGGCGATGCCGCCGCCCGAGGTGCCGATGACGGCGGTGGGCTTGCCGTCGAACGAGCCCTGCCCATACGGACGGGCCGCCCAGTCCAGCGCGTTCTTCAGTACGCCGGGGATCGAACGGCTGTACTCGGGGGTCACGATGATCACGCCGTCGACGCGATCGATGGCGTCCTTGAACTCGCGCGCCGCCTGCGGCATGTCGTTCTCGATGTCGACGGAGTAAAACGGCAGGTCGGCGATAGGGATCTCCACGAGCGTGGCCCCCTCCGGCGCCAGTCGCTCCAGGGCCGTGGCCAGGCGGCGGTTGATCGACGTGGACGAGATGCTGCCGACGATGTAGCCGATGGTGCGCTCGGTCATGAGAGATGTCTCCTCAGTGTTCTCGGTGGCCGCCGGATGTCCGCGACCCTGACCCAGGCCAACAGGGGCCACACCGGGTCTATTCCGATGCATACATTCCCCACGGGTCGGGCCACTTCCTCCCCCGCAGGGGGGAGGCCGCCGCCCGCGTGCTCGGCGCGGAACCCACCCAGGGGAGGAGGCGGCCGATCGGACCGCGGCGTAGCGTCGAGGTATCGACTGAGGAGGAGCTTCATGCTCGAACTGACCGGGATCACCAAGAGCTACGGCGGCCGCCGCGTGCTCGACGACGTCGGGTTCACCGTCACCCCCGGGCGCCTGACCGGCTTCGTCGGCGGCAACGGCGCCGGCAAGACCACGACCATGCGCATCATCCTGGGCGTGCTGGCGAAAGATGCCGGCACCGTCACCCTCGACGGCACCCCCGTCACTGCGGCCGACCGCCGCCGCTTCGGCTACATGCCCGAGGAACGCGGCCTGTACCCGAAGATGAAGGTGCTCGAGCACATCGTCTACCTCGCCCGCCTGCACGGCTTCTCGAAGGCGGATGCCACGACCCGCGCGACCGCCCTGCTCGAAGAGCTGGGCCTCGGCGAGCGCCTGAGCGACAACGTCCAGACGCTGTCGCTCGGCAACCAGCAGCGCGCGCAGATCGCCGCCGCCCTCGTACACGACCCGCAGGTGCTGATCCTCGACGAGCCGTTCTCGGGCCTGGACCCCCTCGCGGTCGACGTCGTCGCCGGCGTGCTGCAGGCCCGCGCCGCCCAGGGCGCCGCGGTGCTGTTCTCCTCGCACCAGCTCGACGTGGTCGAGCGGCTGTGCGACGACCTCGTGATCATCGCCGGCGGCACGATCCGCGCCGCGGGCTCTCGCGACGACCTGCGCGCCGCGCACTCCACCCGCCGGTTCGAGCTGGTCTCCGCCGGCGACGCGGGATGGCTGCGCGACGAGCCCGGCATCACGGTGCTGGAGTTCGACGGCGGTTACGCCCTCTTCGACGCCGATTCCGACGACACCGTACAGACGGTGCTGCGCCGCGCTGTCGCCGCCGGCGACGTCGCGAGCTTCGCCCCCAGGCATCCGTCCCTCGCCCAGATCTTCAAGGAGGTCATCCAGTGAACACCGCCCCCTCCTTCGCCCAGAGCACCTGGCTCGTCGCCGAGCGCGAGATCGGCTCGAAGCTGCGCAGCAAGGCGTTTGTCATCTCCACCGGCATCCTGTTCGTCATCGCCCTCGCCGGCGTGCTGTGGGGCGGGTTCACCGCTCAGCAGGACATGCGGACTCCCGTGGCCGTGACCGGTCAGACCGCGCAGATCGTCGCTCCACTGGACGGCATGCTCGACATCACCGAGGTGGGTTCGGCCGAAGAGGCCCGCGAGCTCGTGCGCGACGGCGAAGTCGATGCGGCCCTCATCCCGGGCGGCGAGGGCGGATTCGACTTCACGGTCGTCGGTGACGACGCCGTGCCGTCCACGCTGATGTCGGCCCTGAGCGTGTCGCCGCCGGTGGAGCTGCTGCAGACGGAGTCCGACGACGCCGACGGCCTGATGCGCTACATCATCTCGCTCCTCTTCGGCGCGGTGTTCCTCATGGCCGCGACCACCTTCGGCTCGACCATCTCGCAGAGCGTGGTGGAGGAGAAGGCGACACGCGTCGTGGAGCTGCTGATCTCGGCCGTCCCCACGCGGGCGCTGCTGGCGGGCAAGGTGATCGGCAACACGGTGCTCGCGATGGGGCAGATCATCGGCCTGGCCGCCGTCGCCGTGGTGGGTCTCACCGTCACCGGTCAGGCGGAGCTGCTGTCTGGGCTCGGCGCACCGCTGGTGTGGTTCGCGGTGTTCTTCCTCTTCGGCTTCGTCCTGCTGGCATCGCTGTTCGCCGCCGCTGCCGCGATGGTCTCCCGCCAGGAGGACATCGGCTCGACCACCACGCCGCTGACCCTGCTCGTCATGGTGCCGTACTTCCTGGCGATCTTCTTCAACGACAACCCCACCGTCATGACGATCATGTCGTACGTGCCGTTCTCAGCCCCGGTCGGCATGCCGGTGCGCATCTTCTTCGGCGATGCGCAGTGGTGGGAGCCCCTCCTGTCGCTGGTGATCCTGCTCGCCACCTGCGTCGGCGCGATCTGGGTGGGCGCGAAGATCTACGAGAACTCGATCCTGCGGATGGGCGCCCGCGTGCACCTCAAGGAGGCGCTGAAGGGCTGACGCCCTCGGCCCTCACGCTCCTTGATCGAGTGGATGCCGCGATCTCGGCCGACCGGCCGGGTCGCGGCATCCGTCGTGTCAGGCGTCCTCGAGCACGCTCAGCACGTTGCCGGCGGAATCGCGGAACCAGGCGATCGGCGGGCCGCCGTTGCCCCGGGAGATGCCCCGCTCGTCGGTGCCGAGGTCGGGATCGGTGTAGATCTTCGTCTCGACCCCGCGGGCGCGGAGGTCATCGACCGCGGCATCCACGTCGTCGACGACGAAATTCAGCACCGTGAAATCGGCCGGCCGGTGGGCCTGCTTCGGGTAGGCGATGGCGCGCGCACCTCCGGCGAGGTTCAGCTGCACGATCCCCATGTCGGTGATCTCCGCGTCGAGACCGAGCGTGTCGCGGTAGAAGGTCAACGCCGCGTCGACGTCGTCGACCGAGAAGCTGCTGAAGGTAGGCGCGTCGGCGAGCATGGGTCCCCCTGTCGGTGATGCCGACAGCATGCGCCCGATCGGGTGGGATGTCGAGGGCGTCAGCGCTCGACGAGCACTCCGTCGGGGTCGGCCCAGACGTGCTTTCCGGTGGCGAAGACGATGCCGGCGATCGTCACGTGCACGTCGATCTCACCGACGCCGACCTTGGCGCTGGTGCGCGGGTTCGATCCGAGGGCCTTGATGCCGATGGGGAGTGCTGCCAGCGCCTCGCGGTCGCGCACTGCGCCGTGCACGATGAGGCCGGCCCAGCCGTTCTCGACAGCGGATGCCGCGATGCGGTCGCCCACGAGGGCCGACTCGAGGGAACCCGCTCCGTCGATCACGAGCACGGCGCCGTCGCCGGGGGTCGCGAGCGTCTGCTTCACGAGGGCGTTGTCGCGGTGGCAGCGGATGGTGCGCACCGGGCCGTCGAAGGCGGTGTGGCCGCCGAAGTCGTGGAATTGGAGGGCGACGGAGTCGAGCTCGTCGCCGCGCTGGTCGTAGAGGTCTGCGGTCGCGATGGTCATGCCCGTCACCGTAGCGCCCTCCCGGCGCCCGCCGAGGGAGTATTCGCGGTGTCGAGTGAGTATTCGCGATGTCGAGTGAGTACTCGCGGTGTCGAGTGAGTACTCGCGGCATCGGCCGCCGTGAGCCCGTCGGGACGGGTTCCACGGGCGATTATCGTTGGAGGGAGAGGGCCGACGGCGTCCCCGAAGTCCCCCTACCTCTGGAACCATCACATGACCCACACGCTCGACCGCACCACCGACGCCCCCATCCTCGACGTCCTCTCCGCCCGCCGCAGCACGCGCGTCTTCGACGCCGAGGCATCCATCGACGAAGCCGCCCTCGCCAGTGCCCTCGAAGCCGCACGCTGGGCGCCGTCGGCCAACAACTCCCAGCCCTGGCGTTTCATCGTCGCGCGACGGGGCACCCCCGAGCACGCTGCGATCCTCGACACGCTGATGGGCTTCAACCAGGCATGGGCCGGTGCGGCATCCGCACTGGTCGTCTTCGCCGCGGTCACGAGCCACGAGGGGACGCCCCTCGCCTGGGCCGCCTACGACACCGGCCAGGCGGCCGCGCACTTCACGGTGCAGGCGCACGCCGCCGGCCTGCACACCCACCAGATGGGCGGATTCGACCGCGACGCACTCGCGACCGCATTCGAGCTCGCCCCGGAACTCTCCCCCGTGACCGTCATGGCCGTCGGCGCGCTCGGCGACATCGCGTCGGCCCCCGAGGCGCTGCGCGAGCGCGAGAACGCTCCGCGCGTGCGGCTGCCGCTGACGGACCTGCTCGCCGCCGACGCCTGAGCGCGGAGCACGAGGGGCCGGGGCGCGCGCCTCGGCCCCTCGTGGCATCCGCGCTCCGCCGAATCCAGCCATCGCGGCTTGTCTCCGCGGCTTCCGATCGTCGTGAGCGTAGGAGATGACGCGAAGGGAGGAGAGCCCCGGCCCAGCCCCTCTTACGCTCGCCGCTTCGCCTGCACCCGCGCCACCCCGGGCGCCGACGACGTCCACGAAGTCTCGAACCGCGCGCACGCCACGCGAGCGTCGCGGAGGCCCCTCTCACTCGGCACCAGGAATACTCACTCGGCACCAGGAATACTCACTCGGTAGCCGGACGCACACTGTAGACGGCGAGCCGCGGGCGCACCAGTGCGCGCATGCCGGGCGCGCGGCTGGTTATCGTGAACCATGGCCACCAGCGTCTTGTCGATCGGAACCGCGGTCCCGCCGACACGGCTGGCGCAGCAAGACGTGCGCGACCTGTTCATCGCCCAGCCCGGCGCCAGCCGGCTCACGCAGCGTCTCATCGGCGCCGCCTTCGACGCCTCCGGCATCGAAAGCCGCCACACGGTGCTGGCCGAGTTCTCGGGCGAAGTCCCCGAGACGCCCTCCGGCATCCCGGTGATCGACGAATCCGGGCGCATCCTGTCCCCGTCCACGGGGGCACGCAACGCCGAGTACATCCGGCAGGCGCCGCCCCTGTTCGCCGCAGCGGCGGATGCCGCGATCCGCGGCGCCGGCATCGCCCCCGACCAGGTCACCCACGTCGTGACCGTCTCGTGCACCGGCATGTTCGCCCCGGGGCCGGATTACCGCCTGGTGCGAGACCTCGGCCTGCCGGTGACGGTCGAGCGGTACCACCTCGGTTTCGTCGGCTGCGCGGCTGCCCTTCCCGGGCTGCGCACGGCGGCCCGCATCTGCGCCGGAGACCCTGACGCCGTCGTGCTGGTCGTGTGCGCCGAGCTGTGCACGCTGCACTTCCGCGTCTCGGAGGACCCCCAGCAGATCGTGTCGTCGTCGGTGTTCGCCGACGGAGCCGCCGCCGCGATCGTCAGCGCGGATCCGTCGCTGCGGGGCGCGCAGTGGCTGGAGCTCGAGAGGTTCGCGACCGCGGTGACCGACGACGGCGAACACGACATGGCCTGGACCGTCGGCGACGAGGGCTTCGAGATGGTCCTGTCCGCGGAGGTCCCCCGCATCATCGGCCGCGAGATCCGCGGCGCCGTCGCCCGGTTCCTCGGCGACGACGACGTGGACGCCTGGGCCGTGCATCCCGGGGGCCGCAGCGTGCTGGACCGCGTCGAGTCGGGCCTGGAGCTGCCGGCATCCACCCTGGAGGTGTCGCGGCGCATCCTGCGCGACTACGGCAACATGTCCAGCGCCACGATCCTGTTCATCCTGCGCGAGTTCCTCAACGGCACCGGCGACGGCACCACCCCCGATGCCCGACGCATCGCGACCCTCGCCTTCGGCCCCGGGCTCACCGTCGAGTCGGCGCTCGTCACGCGCCGCACGGCAGAAGCCCCGGACACCCCGGAAACCCCGTGACCCTGCGCGAGCGCGACACGGCACTGCGGGAGCTCATGGACGACCCGCACTGCGATCCGCGGCGATTGGATGCCACGCTCCGCCGTTTCGGCACCGTCAACCGGCTCATCTCGGGCTGGGGAGGCATCTACCGCACGCACCTGCGCCCGCACCTGACAGGGCTCGGTCGCCCCGCACGCGTGCTGGATCTCGGCTGCGGCGGCGGCGACCTCGTCGGGCGGCTGGCGGGGCTCGCCCGGCGCGACGGCCTGCAGGTGCAGTGGCTGGGGGTCGACCCCGACCTCCGCGCGCACGCTGTGGCCCGCACGAGGGAGCGCGACGACGTGCGGTTCCGCAGCACCGACTCGACGGCGTTGCGCGCCGAGGGCGAGCGGTTCGACGCGGTCGTCTCCAACCACGTGCTGCACCACTTGACCCCGGAGGAGCTGTCCGGGTTCGCGGCGGACTCGCTGGCGCTCTCGACCGGGCCGGTCCTGCACGCCGACATCGCCCGCGGACGCCTGGCGTACGGTCTCTACGCCGTGGGGATCGCCCCGTTCGCCCCGGGCACGTTCCTCCACACCGACGGGCTGCGGTCGATCCGCCGCAGCTACCGGGCCGATGAGCTGCAGCTCGCGCTCTCGGTGACGGGGGACGCCGGGGGCGGTGCGGCGGGCGGTGTGGGCGCGGCCGTGGGCGGCGCAGCTCACGACCCGGCGGCCGCGCACCTCTGGCACGTCGACAGCCCGGCCCCGTTCCGCCTGCTCGCCCGCGGGTCCGGTCATGCCTGACGTGATCATCGTGGGGGCGGGCCCGGTCGGCACGTTCCTCGCCGCCGAGCTCGCCCGGCACGGGGTCGAGGCGGCGCTGTGGGATCGGCGCACGGCGACGGGCGGCGGAACGCGGGCGATCGGTCTGCACGCCCCGGTGCTCACCGCCCTCGAAGCCGGTGGTGCGACCGACCGCATCCTCCAGCGGGCGGTGAAGGTGGGTCGCGGCGAAGCCCGGAGCGGGGGGACCCTGCTCGGTGTCGTGCGATTCGACCGGCTGGCGCAGCGGCATCCGTACGTCGCGACGCTCCCCCAGCCCGAGACCGAGGCGGCCCTGGCGGTCGGCGCTCCGGCGCCGGTGCGCGGCATGGCGGTCAGCGGCATCCAGGTCGAGGGTGGACGTCTGCGCGTGCGGGCGACGCACGACGACAGCACGCTCGAGACGACGGCGCCGCTCGTGGTCGTCGCCGGCGGAGCGGGCGCCCGGGGACTGGTGTTCCGACCCGGCATGCCGCGCGGCGGGGAGTACCCGGACCGCTATCTCATGTCGGATGCCGCCGTTCCCCCTCGCGACGACGCCGCCGTGGCGGTCGTGCACCTCGATGAACGCGGGGTGCTCGAGTCGTTCCCGCTGCCCGACGGCCGGCGCCGGTTCGTCGCATGGGACATCGGGGGCGCTGGCGGCAGCAGCGTGGACGACCATGACGACGACGCCCGCCTCGCGCGGCTGCGTGCGGCGCTGACCGCCCGCGGCGAGCTTGAGGGGGCCGCGGCGATCACGGCGGCCGCATCGTTCCGCGTCCGGCGTGTGGTGGCGCCCCGACTGCGCCGCGGTCGGCTGTTCGCGATCGGCGACACCGCTCACGAGGTGAGCCCCATCGGCGGGCAGGGCATGAACCTCGGCCTCTTGGATGCCGCGGGCCTCGCGCCGCTGCTCGCGCGCTGGGTGCGCGAGGGTGCGGCACCGGAATCCGAGCTCGCCGCGTGGGAGCGCGACCGGGTGCGTTCGGCGCGGCGCGCGGCGCTGCTGGCGTCCGCGAACACGGGGCTCGGGCGACCTGTCGGGCCGGCGGTGCACGCCGTCCGGTCGCGGGCGATGCGCGTCGCCCTCGCGGCGGGAGGAACGCTGTTCGCCCGCGCGTACGCCATGGGGTTCGACGCCGCCGGCTGACCCGGCCCGGACACCCGGGCCCGCGATTACTCACTCGCCGGCGCGAATACTCACTCGGCGGCTCAGGGGACGAGGAAGGTGGGCGAACCGACCAGCTGCACCGCGAGGAGCAGGGCGGCGGCCATCACCAGGCGGAATACCGTGCGGTCGGGCGGACGCACGACCACGCGCGCGACCGTCGCGAGGGCGAGCACGGCGACCGCGCCGAAGAGGATCCACGCCGGCGGGCCGAGCGCGCCGGCATCCGCCGCCCCCCACAGCACCGCAGCGGCACCGGCGAGCACCGCGAGGCCCGCGAGCGCCGCAGCCGGGCGCGCGCCCATGCGGTGGGCGAGCCCGCGCACACCGGTGCGCCGGTCATCGTCGAGGTCGGGCAGCACGTTGGTGAGGTGCACGGCAGCGCCGAGCGCGCCTCCGGCGACCCATGCCCACCAGGCGGCGAGCGCGGGCGGCTGGGCGGAGAGGGTCGCGAGCGACGGGAAGATGCCGAAACTCACCACGAAGGGGACGATCGACACCGGCGTCGCCTTGAGGCCGGCGTTGTACGACCAGGCCGACGCGAGCGCGATGGCATGGGCGGCGAGCATGCCGACGCCGAGCAACGCCGAGAGCACCAGCGCCACCACGAGCGCCACGATCGCGGCGGTCCAGGCGGTGCGGGCTGAGACGTCGCCCCGCACGAGCGGCTTGTCGGTGCGCCCCACCTCGCGGTCACGGTCGCGGTCGATCGCGTCGTTCGAGATACCCACCGACAGCTGTCCGCA